>JBAUTC010000110.1:0-3594 GCA_049582025.1 Thiomonas sp. | reverse complement strand
ACCGGATAGCCAACCGATGCGGCGATGCGAACAACCTCGTCGGCAGAGCGCGCCAGCGCCCCCTTCGGAGTGCGCACACCCAGCTGATGCAGCATTCGCTTGCCGACCCATTCCGCCTGGACGCCTGAGCCGGGTATTGGCAGATCCGTTGGTAACGTTGGCGTGGACCGTGACGCGGCAGTTGTCGAAACGCGGCTGCGGCCGAAGCGCGTGGCGGTCGCCAGGGCGCGCAAAGCGCGCTCCGGCGACCGCATGACGATCGCACCGCTGCGGCGGGCAAGATCGACGAAGGCGGGGGCCAGAGGGACGTCCTCGTTTTGCATCACCAGGATTGATGGCTTGGGGCTTCCCGCGATGCCATCGAGGAAAGACTGGAGCCACACGACCGAGGCAGCGGGTTCCGGCAACGGCAGCGAGACCAGCAGGCAGCCGATCGCAGGGTCATCAAGCAGAGCGCGTGCACCCAGTTGGATCAGTTCGGGTTTCCAGCCAATCAAGGTGCCCAGGTCCAGAGGATTGCGCGGAGGCGTGAACGCGGGGAGGTGCTCACGCAGCACCGCAGCCTGCGTTGCAGAGATGGGCGGGACGTCGAGTCCAAGAGGTTCGACATAGTCCTGAGTGATGCCGCAAATTGCCCCGGACGCAGTGGCCAGCCCAAGGCCCCCTGTGGGCACTTCGGGAAATCGGAGGAACAGTTGGCCGAGGTCGATGGCCTCTTCGAGACTGTCGACCACAATCACACCAGCGTGTTCGAGCATGAGCCGCATCGCGGCGTGATTGCCCGTCAGTGCGCCGGTGTGCGACTGCGTCGCCTCACGCGAACGCTCGCTGCGCCCGGGATGCAGCATCACGATGGCCTTGTGGTGGCTCCGGGCACGACGGACCGCAGCCAGGAAGTCGGGCGCTGATCGCACCTGTTCGGCGTACACCACGATCGCCCCGGTGTGAGGATCGTCGGTGAAAAAGTCGATCATCTCCGCAAGGCCGGTCTGCGCCTCGTTGCCCGTGGTCATCATGTAGGACAGTGGCACGCTCCGGGCCTGCAGCGACGCCGCGATGTGGATGCCGATGCCGCCACTTTGCGCGACGACCCCGACCCCGGGACCGCCTTTCGGATCGAACCGCGGCGGTAGCACCAGTTCCACCATCATCACGTAGAAGCCGTCGACGTAGTTGAAATAGCCAACGGTGTTCGGACCCAGCAGGGCCAATCCGCCGTCCCTCGCGACATCGGCAATGCGGCGCTGCTGCTCTCGCCCTTCCGCTCCCATTTCGGCAAAGCCGGAGGCGAAGCACACCGCGCCTCGCACGCGGCGCGCGACGCAGGCCTCGACGGTCGGCAGTACGGCATCCGCCGGGACCATAAGGATTGCCAGGTCCACGCCGTCGGGCAACTGCGCGACATCCGTGAGCACGGGGCGTCCCATCACCTCGCCTCCGCTGCGGCCAACGAGGTGCACGGTGCCGTCGAATCCGCCTTGCAGCAGATTGCCCAGGACGACTTGCCCGGCCGAACCCGGCTTGGACGACATGCCGATGATCGCAACGGAGCGCGGGCGAAAGATGGGGCTGATGTCGATGCCGGCATCCAATTCGCTCGCCGGTTGTGGAGCAGTGAGCTCGATCGTCATGCTTGTCTCCTCTTGGGAAATGTGCGCGCGTTCAGTCGCGGGTTACTTTGTTGGCGCGCTTCTGCAGGAAGGCATTGAGACGCTCTTTGGCTTCCGGCGCGGTCTGGGTGACCGTCGCCATCAGTGCCTCGGTCATGAGACCGTGTGACATCGGTTGCTCGGCGATCAGGGGAAGCGCGTTGAGGATGGCGAAGTTGGACATCGGCGCGTTGCCGGCGATGCGGGTGGCAAGTTCGCGCGCCTTCTGCATCCCCTCGCCATCGGGCACCACGTAGTGCGCCAAACCGATCGCGTGGCCTTCCACGGCGTCCACGACGTGACCCGTGAGCATCATTTCGGTGACGCGGGAGAAGCCGATGAGCTTGCTCACGCGCACCGAGCCTCCGCCGCCGAGGAAGATGCCGCGCTGGCCTTCGGGCAAGGCGAAGTAGGCGCTGGGCTCGGCAATACGCACGTGGGCGACAGAGGCCAGTTCAAGCCCGCCACCGACGACGGCGCCCTGCATCACACAGACCACGGGAACGCGGCCGAACTGGATCCTGGAGAACGCCTCGTACCAGGCCATCGAGGTGCGGATGCCCTCTTCTGCCGTGGCCTCAGAGAGCTCCGACAAGTCCAGTCCGGCGCTGAAATGCTGTCCCGCTGCGGCAAGGATGACCACGCGGACCGAGGTGGGCAGCGATGCGAAGCGTTCGCTCAGCTGGTGCACCATCGGCAGACTGAGCGCGTTGCGCTTGTCCGCTCGGTTGAGGGTGATGGTGGCGATGGCACCATCGATATGGAGATCGACAAGCAGATCCGATTTCGGTTCATTCATGTTCATGCGATGCGTCTGTCCGTAGGGTGTTGCGAGATGGAGAACATCGGCTGTGCGGCGCAATGTCGTGGTCGTCTCCGGTATGGATTTTTGGTTTCACGGCAGATTGTTAGCCATGCAACCTGTTTGCCTGATGATAGACTTCGAGTTCGCTCATGCTCATCGGGAAAACCCGTGGTTACACGCTCTTCCAAGCCCGCTGCAAAATCTGTACGACCGCGGCAGACTGCTGAAAAGCGGGGCGGCACCGCAGCGCAAGCCCCCCTGCCCCAGTTTGACCTGCTGGAGGATTCGCTCGGCTACGCCATCAAGCGCGCTCAGGTGCGGATCTACGACATGGTGTTCGCCGCCCTCGGGGCTGACAGCATCTCGCCCGCGCGGGTGACGGCGCTGTCCATCATTGCCACGCGGCCCGGCATCAATCAGTCCGCACTCGCCGAGAGCCTGGGGATCAACCGCGCGAGCGTGGTGAAGGTGATCGACACGCTCGGAGCGCATGGTTTCGTTGAGCGGCGTGCAATTCCTGGCGATCGGCGGAGTTACGCTCTCGTCGTCACGGATGCGGGCAAGAGCGCGCTGCAGGACATCGGCGAAAGGCTCGAACGCAGTGAAGCCGCGATTGCCGCGAAGCTGACGAAGGCCGAGCGCGCGCAACTGATGGCGCTGCTGGCCAAGGTGGCGGTGTCCTGAGCACAGTGCGGCGGCCGGCCGCCAGCGCGGTTCAGCAATGTGCATGCCGCGTCCGCCCGGCGCAGGCAATGCGGTGGCGCGTGGCGTCAGCAAATTGCCTTTCAGGTGCTAACCCGTTTCCGAGACCAGGAGAAAACGCGCGGCGCGCCGCGCGATGCGCCAACCCTGCGACGTGAGGGCGAAGTGATCGGCGAATTCACCCATCACCTGTCGATGTACGGGCCGACCGTAGACACCTTCCGCATCAGACGCCAGACCGACCCACAGCAGCACGCTGCTGGTTGCCGCTGCCGCGTCCTGCGAGACTTCATCAAACAAGGTGTTGCAGACGAGATGCCGGGTGAGGCGGTCGGCAGGGCGGTCGCGGTATGCCGCGATGATGGCTGCCTGCCCCTGCAGCGGCGCCGCACCGGGGCGAATCAAAGTGCCGTCCGGTGTGAACAGTGCGGCAAAGGC
>JBAUTC010000109.1:0-1852 GCA_049582025.1 Thiomonas sp. | reverse complement strand
CTGGGGGGACGCAAAGCCACGTCTATTTTCCCACGACCGCCATCGTCTCCTTGCTGTACGTGCTGGAAAACGGAGCCTCCGCGGAAATCGCCGTGGTCGGTCGCGAGGGACTTGTCGGCGTGTCGCTCTTCATGGGCGGCCAGTCCACCACCAGTCGTGCCGTGGTGCAGAGCGCTGGCGAGGGCTACCGCCTGCGTGCTTCCGGCATGCAGGCGGAATTCAACCGCGCCGGGCCGGTGTTGCACTTGCTGCTGCGCTACACCCAGGCGCTGATCACGCAAATGTCGCAGACGGCAGTTTGCAATCGGCATCATTCTCTCGACCAGCAGCTCTGCCGCTGGCTGCTGCTGAGCCTGGACCGGCTCGATGGCAATGAACTGGTCATGACACAGGAACTCATCTCCAACATGCTCGGGGTGCGTCGTGAAGGCGTGACCGAAGCGGCGCTCAGCCTTCAGCGGGCAGGACTGATCAACTATGCGCGCGGCCATATCAAGGTGCTCGACCGGGATGGGCTGGAGCACCGGAGTTGCGAGTGCTACGCCGTGGTGAAGGCCGAGTATGACCGTCTGCTTCCGGCGAAGCTGGCGCTCTGACAGGCGGGGCGCCGGCGCGACACGCGAACTCCTGACAAGGCTGACTGACGGAATCTGACGGTTGCGTGGAGGCCGACAAGCCTCAACAGCCGATTGCCCGCTGCAGCCGCTATGTGCGGCAGCAAACCGACTCCGCGGAAATTTTGGCGCATTGTGCGCACGCCAGTCCCAGCCATGGCACACGGTCCTGTCCTGACTAGTTCGGGCATCGGCTATGGATGTGCTGGGTCACGAAAGCCACTTTGCTCACCGCGCAGAATCATCTCATTCAACGCCTGCCCAGAGAGGAACGCCGTCATCTGCTGACGCTTTGCGAGCCGGTCGATCTGGTGCTGGCGGACATGCTGTGCGTGCCCGGCGAGGCGACCGTGCATGCGTATTTCCCGGTCGATGGCTTTGTCTCTCTGTTGCAGCAAACCGATGCACACCCGCCACTGGAAGTGAGCGTGGTTGGGCGCGAAGGCATGCTGGGTGCCGAGTTGGCCCTTGGCGTGATGACCACACCGCTGCGCGCAGTGGTCCAGGGTTCCGGCCGTGCATGGCGGATCGAGCAGGCGGTCTTGCAGCGTCTGCTCTCGCAACATTCAGCCCTGCTGCAAATCATGCAACGCTACGTCTATGTCCTGACGGCCCAACTGGCAGCCGCGGTGGCCTGTCAGCGGTTTCATCTGGTCGGGGCACGGCTGGCCCGTCGGCTGTTGATGAGCCAGGACCGCGCTCATTCCGATACGTTTCATGTGACGCATGAAGGTCTCGCGCAGATGCTGGGCGTTCGGCGTGTCGGCGTCACGGTGGCTGCCGGGGAACTGCAGCGCAGTGGCCTCATCGCGTATCACCGCGGTGAACTCCAGGTGCTGGACCGCATCGGCCTTCTGGCCAGGGCGTGCAGCTGCTATGACCTGGACCAGCAGACCTACAACGCGTCAATGTCGGGAGTGCCCCGAAGCTCCAGGCCGTGAAAGTTTTGGCGTGATGAAACGGCTCTGCATGTTCGCTAACGCACAGACACCGGGATTGCATTTCGCTATCTTCGCTGCATGCTCAGGCGGCCGAGAAATGCGGCACGAAAAGCCAGGGCGGAATGAACTGGAACCACTGCGTCACAACGCGAAGGATGGAATATGAACTGGGAACGCATCGAAGGAAACTGGAAACAGCTCAAGGGTCAGGCCAAGGAACAGTGGGGCAAGCTCACTGACGATCAACTGACCGAGATTGCTGGCAAACGCGACCAGCTCGCCGGGAAGATTCAGGAG
>JBAUTC010000108.1:0-25683 GCA_049582025.1 Thiomonas sp. | reverse complement strand
CGCAGTGAATGTGCGTCGCCATGCTGCGCTGCGGCGACTGGCGCGGACATGAAGCCTGCATGACGATTCCGTCATGTTGCAGACGGATACGTGGCCAGCCCTGCGCCAGACAGACAATCGCGCCATGCGCATTCTGATTGTCGAAGACGAAGCCAAGACCGCCGCTTACCTCAGGCGCGGGCTGGGCGAGAACGGGTTCGTCGCCGATGTCGCCAGTGATGGCACCGATGGCCTGCATCTGGCGCTGACCCAGCCGTATGACCTGGTCATCCTTGACGCCATGCTGCCTGGGCGCGACGGCTGGAGCGTGCTGCAGGAATTGCGGCGCAAGCAGACCACTCCGGTGCTCATGCTCACGGCGCGTGACGGCGTGGCCGACCGTGTGCGTGGGCTGGAGCTCGGTGCAGACGATTACCTGGTCAAGCCCTTTGCGTTTTCGGAGTTGCTGGCGCGTGTTCGCAGTGTGCTGCGGCGCGGTCCCGCACGCCTGCCCGAGGTGATGGACGTGGCGGATCTGCGCATCGACCTGCACCGTCAGCGTGTCGAACGCGGAGGGCAACGGCTGACGCTCACACCCAAGGAGTTCGCATTGCTGGCGCTGCTGGCGCGGCGCGCCGGCGAAGTGCTGTCGCGCACCCTGATTGCCGAGCAGGTATGGGACATGAACTTCGACAGCGACACCAATGTGGTGGACGTGCACATCCGGCGCCTGCGCAGCAAGCTTGACGATCCGTTCCCTGCGCCGCTACTGCACACCGTGCGTGGAGTGGGCTATGTGCTGGAGGCGCGCGATGCAGGCTGAGCTGCCGGATGTGGTCTCTTCCCAACGGCCTCCCGCACATGATGTTGGAGACGGCCTGTTTGCCCTGCGCAGTCTGCGCGACGGCGGACTGCCGCCACGCTCGCTTGCCGCGCGGATGGCTGGCGCCTTCGCGCTGACCCTGGCGCTCATCCTGCTGGTGGCGAGCAGCTGGGTGTACTGGGCGCTGAGCGCGCGCATGATGCAGGAAGACCGCGAGTTGGTGCTGCGCAAGCTCGAAACGGTTGCAACCCTGCTGCAAACGCATTCTGCACAGAGCGATGCGCTGCGGCAGGAGGCCTATCTCAAATTGCCGCCGGATGCACCGCGCAACCTGTTCCTGAGTCTGCGCACCGCCACCGGACTTTTGTTGCTGCAGACGCCGGGGTTCAATCCGGCGCTTGGGGCGACGGCATTTCGCCCGCCAGATGCGAAGGGCGTGCCGCAACTGCACAAGGTGCGTCTGGATCACGACCTGCATTTCCTCACCAGCATGCTGCCGCTCACCGCGCGCGCCACGGCAGGTACGGCGCCCGAGGCCATGCAGCTGGAGGTGACGCTCAACCGCACGGCGGAATCGCGCATCCTGGCCGAATACCGTGTCCGTCTGGCCGTGGTGCTGCTTGCCGCCATGCTGGTCGCGGCAGGTGCGGGCTACGCCATCGCCTGGCGCGGCCTGCGCCCGCTGCGCCACATGGCCGACGCCGCGCGCGACATTGGCGCCCACGACCTGAATCGGCGGCTCGACACGCGTCACTTGCCCGACGAATTGCAGACACTGGCCCTGGCCTTCAATGCAGCCCTGCAGCGTCTGGAAGAATCGTTCGGTCGCATCTCCCAGTTCTCTGCCGACATGGCGCATGAATTACGCACACCCATCACCAATCTCTGGGGCGGGTTGGAAGTGACCCTTGGCCGGCCACGCGAACCCGCGCAATACCGCGAGGCATTGGAGTCGGCAGTGGAGGAATGTGCGCGCCTGTCGCAGATGATCCAGGCGCTGCTGTTTCTGGCGCAGACCGAACATCCCGACACCGCTCTGCGTCTGGAGCAGCTGGATGTCGCGCACGAACTGCGCGCCCTGGCCGAGTTCTTTGAGGCCACTGCAGCGGAGGCCGGCGTGCGCATGAACGTTCACGTCACGCCCCGATTGACAGTGCAAGCCGACCGCATGCTGTTGCAACGCGCGATGGCCAACCTCATCGGCAACGCGCTGGCACATACGCCGCCCGGCGGCGAGGTGACCCTATCCGCCCAGGGCCTGGGTAGTGTCGTCCGCATCGAGGTGGCCGACACCGGCTGCGGGATCGCGGCCGAGCATTTGCCGTATCTATTCGACCGCTTCTACCGTGCCGATGCGGCGCGCAGCCGCGGAGGACTCGGGCTGGGCCTGGCCCTGGTGCGCAATATCGTGCGGCTGCATGGCGGAGAGGTCAGTGTGGAGAGTCGACCCGACCGAGGGACCCGCATGATGCTGGACTGGCCCCTGCGCTGAAATCCGCCGGACCGAGCGCATTCCTGCGCTCAGGTTCAGATCAGTGGTTGTCCCGCCCGTTGCCGCGGCCGTTGTCACGGTGATCGCCGCGGTCATTGCCGTGCCCTTGGTCGTGGCGATCAGGGCCACGGCCCTGGTCCTGGCGTTGTGCGGGGGACCGTCCTTCGGGGCGGTATCCCGGACGGGCACCCTCGGCGCGAAAGCGCTTCCAGTGCGGGTCGCGGTCATAGCGTTGGGCCCGCTCTTGCGTGCGGCGCCAATCGCGATCGTGAAACGTGCGCAAGCCCGGGGGGATGCGCTCGGCGCGATGCCATGGGCCACCGTAATGCGGGCCGGTGTACCAGCGTCCGCCGCTGTTGTAGTAATAAATGCCGCCCAGGTAGAACAGGGGCTGCGAGACTCCCAGGGCGACATAGCCGCCGAACTCGGGCAGCCAGATCATGCTCGGGGGCGCCGCATATACCGGCTGTGGCGCGACGTACACCGGCTGAGGTGGCGGCGTGCCGATGCTGAACTGGATGCTGACAGGCGGGCCTTCGGCATGCGCGGGCAGGGAAAATGCGCAGGCGCTCAGGAGAACGGCGGAGAGAACAAGGTTCGGTTTCATGTGGACTCTAACGCTTGCTGACGGAGAACGTTGACAGGGAGGTCTAAGGCAGTGCGTGACGCAGGCCTGGCACCTGCACGGCGGGGCTTCCTTAAACTGCGGCTATCTGGAAGAGACCAACCATGACGACCACACCCTATCTTCTCACCATTGCCGGACACGACCCCACCGGGGGCGCGGGCCTGACTGCCGATCTTGCCACGTGGAATGCGCTCGGCTGGCGCGGTACCAGCATCACCACGGCGCTCACGGCGCAAAACTCCTACGGGGTGCAGGCAGTGCAGGCGGCGGACGTGGTCGTACTGCGCAGCAGTCTGCAGACCCTGCTGGCCGATGGCGAGCCTGCAGCGATCAAGATCGGCATGCTGGGCAACGCCGCGGTGGCGGAGGAGGTCGTGCAGTTCATCGAGGCGCGTCAGTGCCCCGTGGTGTGGGACCCGGTGCTCGCGGCAAGCGACGGCACGCCCTTGTGGACGCTGGCGCACGGCGGCGGGCTGGCGATGCGTCTGGCGAAACGCGCGGACCTCATCACCCCCAACCGGCTGGAAGTCAGTGCCCTGCTCGACCTCCCCGCATGGGAGGTGGGGCTGCCGCCTGCCGCCTGGGTGACTGCCATCCGCAGCCGCTGGCTGGAAACCGGCGCGCCGCACCGCGCCGTGCTGGTCAAGGGAGGGCATGCGTGGGGGACGCACAGCACGGACTGGTACATCAGCCGCAGTGCCGTCCTGCCGCTGGTCAGCCGCCGATTACCGCGTAGTGCGCATGGCTCGGGCTGCGTCCATGCCAGCGTGTGCGCCGCGCGACTGGCCGAAGGCTGGAGCCTGCTCGACGTTGCCACCGAAGCGCAATTGCGGGTGCATGCGGGCATCGATCAGGCGATCACCATCGGTCCTGGACGTCCCAATACCCGCACAGACGCGAAACCGGACAGCGACGATCTGCCCTGGCAGCCGTTGCCGGGCCAGTCCGAGGAGCCGCCGCCCGAGTTTGCCCGGCTCAATGGGCAGGTGGGCTTTTATCCCGTCGTGCCCGACGCCGACTGGGTGCTGCGCCTGCTGGAGTGGGGCGTAGGCACCATCCAGCTGCGCATCAAGGACGTCGAGGGCGCGGCGTTGCGCATGCAGATTCGTGCGGCGGTGCAGGCAGCGCAGGAGGTTCCGGGTACGCAGTTGTTCATCAACGACCACTGGCGCGAAGCGCTGGAGGTTGGCGCCTACGGTGTGCACCTGGGGCAGGACGACGTGCATACCGCCGATCTGCCCGCCATCAACGCGGCAGGGCTGCGACTGGGGCTGAGCACGCACACGCCTGGCGAGATCGCCCGCGCCCATGCGTTGCGGCCCTCGTACATCGCTCTCGGGCCGGTGTTTCCCACCACGCTGAAGGCCATGCCCTACCGCCCGCTCGGCTTGGAGCGTCTGGAGATGTGGCGTCAATGGTTGTCGCCGCATTATCCGGTCGTGGCGATCGGTGGAATCAGCTTGGAGCACATGTCCGGCGTGCGCGCCATGGGCGTGTCAGGCGCTGCCGTGGTTAGTGCCGTGACCCAGGCCGACAATCCGCGCCTTGCCGTGCGCGAAGCGCTGCAGATCTGGCCGGCCGGCGCGGACGAAGCCATCGCTCAAGCCATGGTGTAAACGACCGCTCGGTGTTGCGCGGCATGGCCGACCGCGACACACCGCCTGAGGAACTGCGTCGCTTCGTTAACAAGCCTTGGCGGTCTTGGCCGGGTCGCTCAATCCGCTGGGCGCCTCAGACGCTCGGCTGGGCGGTCTGCGCAGCTTGGGAAAATTGCTCGCGCAGCCGGTTCTTGAGAATCTTGCCCGTGGCGCCCAGCGGAATGGCCGGGACGAACGCGACATCGTCCGGGATCATCCACTTGGCGACTTTGCCGTCATAAAACTGCAGCAGTGTCTCACGGTCGAGATCGCTGCCCTCGCGCTTGACCACGACCAGCAGTGGGCGTTCATCCCATTTCGGATCGGGGCGGGCGATGCAGGCGGCCATCGCCACGCCGGGGTGGGCCATGGCGATGTTTTCCAGCTCGATGGAACTGATCCATTCGCCGCCGGACTTGATCACATCCTTGGTGCGGTCGGTGATCTGGATATAGCCATCGGCGTCGATGGTCACCACGTCGCCGGTCGGGAACCAGCCATCCTGCAGCGGGGCAGGGCCGTCGTTGCGGAAATAGTTGCTGGCGATCCATGGCCCGCGCACCAGCAGATTTCCGGCACTCTTTCCGTCCCATGGCAGGTCGGCACCATTGCCATCCACCACGCGAACGTCCACGCCAAAAAGCGGGCGTCCCTGCTTGACCTGAATGGCGAACTGTGCTGCCTTGTCCAGTGTCAGATGCTTGTTTTTCAGACTGCACAACGTACCCAGCGGGCTCATTTCTGTCATGCCCCAGGCATGCAGCACATGGATGCCGAGTTCTTCCTCGAAGGCGCGGATCATGGCCGGTGCCGCCGCTGCGCCACCAATGACGGTGCGCTTGAGCGCGGGCAACCTGACCTTGTTGTCGCGCATGTAGTTGAGCAGGCCCAGCCAGACCGTGGGCACACCGGCGGCCAGGGTGACGCCCTCGGCCTGCATCAGTTCAAACAGCGATTTTCCATCGAGCGCCGGGCCGGGAAATACCAGTTTGGTGCCGGTGAGCGCCGCTGCGTAAGGAATTCCCCAGGCGTTGACGTGGAACATGGGCACCACAGGCAGCACACTGTCGCGGGCGGACAGGTCCATCACGTCCGGCAACGCTGCGGCGTAGGCGTGCAGCACGGTCGAACGGTGGCTGTAGAGTACGCCCTTGGGGTGTCCAGTGGTGCCGCTGGTATAGCAAAGGGACGAGGCGGTGTTTTCGTCGAACATTGGCCAGGCGTATTGCGTCGCCTGCACGGCGAGCAGCGCGTCGTAACTCAGCAGCCCGGGCATGGCGCTGGCAAGGTCTGCGGGGAGAGTGTCGGGTTCGCACAGGGCGATCCAGTGCTTCACGCCCGGACAATGGGCCGCAATGGCCTTGACGATGGGCGCGAAGGTGAGGTCGAAGCACACAACGCGGTCGTCGGCATGGTTGACGATCCAGGCGATCTGGTCCGGGTGCAGCCGCGGGTTGACGGTGTGGAGGATGCGCGCGCTGCCGGATACACCGTAATACAGCTCGAAGTGCCTGTAGCCGTTCCACGCCAGGGTGCCCACGCGATCTTGGGCTTCCAGCCCGAGGGCGTCGAGTGCATTGGCGCATTGCGCCGCGCGATCATGCACTTGGGCATAGTTGGTGCGATGGATGTCGCCCTCCACCCGGCGCGACACGATCTCGGTATCGCCGTGATAACGTGCTGCGAAGTCGAGCAGGCTGGAAATCAGCAGCGGATGGTCTTGCATCAGGCCTAGCATCGGGGTCTCCTGTTGTTGTGGTGTTTTGACCAATTGTTACACCAGATCAGGCTGTCTTGGGGACGGGGTCACCCTACCTTGCGATCATTGCGAAGTTCCCGCAGCCAACACGCACCAATGCCCATGACCGCTCCCGTCTCCGTGTTCACTCCTGACCAGTCCGGACTCATCTATGGAGATCTGTCCGATGCGCAGGGGGAGGGCCGGCCACTGGACTTGCGCGAAGCGGTGTGCTGCATACGTCTGGATGTGCTGGAGCAGGCGCTGGTGGCGTGGATGCTGATCCGGGGGCGGGACGAATGACGCGCGACGTTGCCGACACGGCCGGAGCCCCGCCATGTGCCTGATCGCCTTCGCCTGGCGGACCCATCCGCGCTGGCGCCTGGTGCTCGCCGGCAACCGCGACGAGTTCCACGCCCGGCCCAGCGCCCCGCTGGCGCGGTGGGCGGATGCCCCCGTCATCGGCGGACGCGACCTGGAGGCCGGTGGCACCTGGCTGGGCGTGACCGACGCTGGCCGTTGCGCCGTGGTCACGAATGTGCGCGACCCACGCGACCCGCAAGAAGGACTGTCCCGCGGCCTGCTGGCGTCGAACTACCTCGCCGGCCCGGTAGGTGCCACTGCCCACGCCAAGTCGCTGCTCGCAATTGCTGCCGACTACCGGCCCTTCAACTTGCTGACCTTCGACACCGAGGCCGCCTTCTACCTCGGTAACCGCCCGGAGCCCCGTACGGAGCCCGTCACCCACGGGGTGCATGGTCTGTCCAACGCCGACTTCAACACCCCCTGGCCCAAGACACGCGCGCTTATGGAGTGCCTGCAGGTCTGGATCGACGCGGGCGATGACGACGACTTCGCACCGCTGTTCGCCGCACTCGCCGACGAAACCCGCCCGCCTGATGATCAACTTCCAATCACGGGCGTGGACCTGGAGTTGGAACGCTTTCTCTCCAGCGCCTTCATCCGTGGCGAGCGTTACGGCACCCGGGCCAGCACAGTGGTTGCTGTGGGGTATGACGGGGCGGGGCTCGTGGTGGAGCGGCGGTTTGAGGCCGAAGGACGGCTCGTCGGGGAAAGTCGCCTGGATCTTCGGGGGTGATCAGCCCGATAGAACGTTGCGTGTCAGCCCGCGCTTTTGATCGCAAGCGTTCAGGCCTTCCGCGGCGGAATTCCCCTTGCCCTTCGCACGTCGGTGCTGCGCTTCAATGCGCCGCGCTCAAGGTTTTGCCTCCACCAGCCACATCGATCCGGTGGCCCGGACGCTCTTCCTGGAGGTCCACTGCGGGTCGAGCACGGTGTTGGCTGCGGGAACCGCGATCCAGGCATACGCGCCGGACGTCTGGTTGTAGCCGTTGTCGTTCTGGCCGCCGAGGGTCCAGCCGGGTGGGGCGACATAGGGATTGAGCGGGTCGCGTGCGCTGCTGCTGTAGTCCGCGGGGCCCCAGAACGAGACGACGATGCTGCCCGCCGCCGTCGTGGTCAAGGGCGAGCGCAGGCCGTACGGCTCGGTGTTGCTGAAGCCCCAGGCGCCGATGCCGCTGGCGCCGTGCAGGTCGACGACGTAGAGGCTGGCTTCGTCCCGCGCATGGCCTGCGGCTTTCACCAGGCTCCATGTCTGGCCTGGACCGCCTTTGGCATTGGCGCAGGCGAACAGCTCGCTGCCGGCCTTGCCTTCGGCATAGGTCTGTGCATTGCCGATGCGGTGATAGACGTTGCCCATGTTGTCGCGAATGGTGCCCAGAGTGGCGCCGTCCTGGGTGAGGATCTGCACCAGCGCCAGTTCGCCGCTTTCGGGCGTGTTCACCGGCGGGGTGGTCAGCACGGGGTAGTCCGATCCGGCCGAGTTGGCCGCGTAGGCATGCGCGGCAACGACCGCAGTCTTGTGCGCGCCCTCGGCAGTCTGGCGGTAGGCGACGCCTGCGGCCATATAGTCGGGCGGCCCTGCGGCACCGCCATTTGTGGCCGAAGCGGGGCGCCGGCCACAGGCGGCGGGCAGAACCACGGCGAGGGCAAGAACGCCGAGCCCGAGCGCTCGGCTCAGTCCGATGCCGCTCGTTGTCTTGCGAGGATCAATTCCGAGGACGGCTGTTTTCATCTTGACCCCTCCAAGGCAATGCTGCGCACGGGCGGCGCCCGCAAAGGCTTACTCGGCGAACTCGGCCATGCCGCCAACGACAGCGTGCATGCCCGCATCCACATGGAGAATTTCGGCGGTGATTCCGGCAGCCAGGTCGGAGAGCAGGAAGGCGGAGGCGTTGCCCACCTGCTGTGTGTCCACATTGCGGCGCAAGGGGGTGTTGGCTTCGTTGAATTTGAGCATCTTGCCGAAGTCGGCGATGCCGGAGGCGGCCAGGGTCTTGATCGGGCCGGCGCTCACGCCGTTGACCCGCATGCCGCGCGGGCCGAGGGACTCGGCCATGAAGCGCACGGTGGCTTCGAGCGCAGCCTTGGCGACGCCCATGGTGTTGTAGTTGGGCACCACGCGCTCGGCGCCGAGGTAGGTCATGGTGATGAGAGAGGGCATGTTGCCCGCCTCGACCGACTTGTTGAGCAAGGGCAGCGCAGCCTTGGCCAGGGCTGGGAAGGAATAGGCCGAAATGTCGTGGGCGATGCGGAAGCCCTCGCGCGACAGGCCGTCGATGAAGTCGCCGGCAATGGCTTCGCGCGGAGCGAAGCCGATGGAGTGCACCAGGCCGTCGAGTTGTGGCCAGGCAGCGCCCAAGTCGCGGAAGGTGGCGTCGATCTGGGCATCGTCGGAGACGTCGCAATCGAACACCAGAGTGCTTCCGAACTCTGCGGCGAAGTCGGTGATGCGCTGTTTGAAGCGCTCTCCCACATAGGTGAAGGCGAGCTCGGCGCCCTCACGGTGGCAGGCCTGGGCGATGCCGTAGGCGATGGAACGGTTGGACAGCAGTCCGGTGATGAGAATGCGTTTGCCTTGGAGGAATGCCATGATGGAGCGCTTTCGATTGGGATGCGGTGTTGCAGGGGTTTGCCGCAGTGGAGCGGCAAGTCATGCAGAATTCTCGCATGGCCCACGCCCTGTCCCGCCCGCTGTCCCCCGCCCGCCGCCGTCTGCTGCAAAGCCTACCGCTGGGCTTGTTTCCGTTTGACGCGACATGGGCGGGGCAGCCGGAGCAACCCGCTTATGCGCTGTACGACCAGCCGAAGTATCCGCCCGGATTCACGCACTTCGATTACGTTAACCCGGCAGCGCCCGTGGGCGGTGCTTTGGCGCTGACCCCGCCGACGGTGGGCGGCAGCTTCGACAAGCTCAACCCCTTCACCCTCAAGGGCAGCGCCGCGCCGGGACTGAACACCCTCGTGTTCGAAAGCCTAATGACCCCGAGCTGGGACGAGCCCAACACCATGTACGGCCTGCTGGCCGAAGACATTGCGGTCGCGGCCGACGGCCTGTCGGTGCAATTCCGCCTCAATGCGCTGGCGCGGTTTTCCAATGGCGATACGGTTACCGCGCAGGACGTGGCTGACAGCTTCAATACCCTTGTGAGCAGAGCGGCCGCCCCGCAGTTTGCGAGCATCTATGCCGACGTGGTGCGAGCCGAGGTGCTGGATGTGCGTCAGGTGCGCTTCGCCTTCAAGCGGCGCAATCACGAATTGCCCATCCTGCTCGCGGGTCTGCCGGTGTTCTCGCCCAAATGGGCGGCGGGGCGGGCATTCAACGACGTCATCGATGCCCCGATCGCCAGCGGTCCGTACCGCATCGCCCGCACGTCGCAGCAGCGCGACATCACCTACGCCCGCCGGGACGACTACTGGGGCTGGCACTTGCCGACGCGGCGCGGCCAGTTCAACTTTGCCACGGTCGGCTACAAGCTCTATCTGGACGGCACAGCGCGGCTGGAGGCGTTCAAGGCAGGGGAATACGACCTGCTCCAGGAGTTCATTGCCCGCAACTGGGCGCGGCAGTATCGCGGGCCGGGTTTCGACAGCGGGGCGCTCAAGAAGCTGGAATTGCCCAACCACAACCCAGCGGGGTTCCAGGGCTTCGTGCTCAACCTGCGCCGCCCGCAATACCAGGATGTGCGGGTGCGTCAGGCGCTGGCGCTGGCGCTCGATTTCCAGTGGCTCAACCGCATGCTGTTTTACGGCGCGTACCAGCGCATCGAGGGTTACTTCGCCAACTCGCCGTTCGAAGCGCACGGCAGGCCGGGAACGGATGAACTGGCCTTGCTGGATCCTTTGCGGCACAAGCTGTCGCCGGAAGTTTTTGGCGACCTGCCGCAGATGCCAGTCACGACACCGCCGAACAGTCTGCGCGGCAATCTGCTCAAGGCGCGCAGCCTCCTGGAGCAGGCAGGCTGGCACTGGCGCGACGGTGCGCTGCGCAATACTGAAGGGCAGGCCCTGGTCGTCGACTATCTCGACACGCAAGGGGCGATGTCGCGCATCATTTCGGTCTATGCGCAGGCGCTGCAGCGCCTGGGTATCACGCTCAACTACCGGCTGGCGGATTTCGCGCTTTACCAGCAGCGCATGGATACCTTCGATTTCGACATGACCACCATCCGTTTCGGCGGAAGCACCAGCCCGGGCAATGAATTGTTCGACCGCTTCGGTTCGCGCGCCGCCGGCGTGCAGGGGTCGGACAACGTCTGGGGCTTGCGCGACCCGGCCGTGGATGCCCTGATCAACAAGGTGGTGGCCGCCACGACCATGCACGACCTGCAGACCGCGTGCCGCGCGCTCGACCGCGTGCTGGTGTGCGGCTGGTACTCGGTACCGCAGTGGTACAGCAACACCTTCCGCGTTGCCATTGCCGCGCGCAAATTCGCCCGGCCGAAAACCCTGCCGCTGTATTACCAGCCTGAAGGCTGGGCGATCCAATGCTGGTGGGCCGATCCCCAACAGGCTGCTGCCGGAGTGCGCGCATGAACCTGTGGAGCTACATCCTCAAACGCGTCCTGCTGATGATTCCCACCCTGCTCGGTGTGCTCACCATCACCTTCGCCGTGGTGCAGTTCGTCCCTGGAGGACCGGTGGAGCAGATGGTGTCGCAGTTGCGCGGAAAGAATGGCGGGGCCGCGGGCGAGGCTGCCACGGCGCAGGGCATCTACCGCGGCGCGCAGGGAATCTCGCCGCAGCAACTGGCCGAGTTGCGCAAGCTCTATGGCTTCGACAAGCCGCCGCTGCAGCGCTACGGCCAGATGCTCTGGCAGTTCGCGCATTTCGATCTGGGACGCAGTTACTACCACCACGAAGCGGTGTGGACGCTGATCAAGGAGAGGCTGCCGGTGTCCATCTCGCTGGGGCTGTGGAATTTCCTGCTGACCTATCTCATTTCCATTCCGCTGGGCATTGCCAAGGCGGTGCGGCATGGCAGCCGGTTCGATGTATCGACCAGCATCGCCGTGCTCGTGGGCTACGCCATTCCGGGCTTTGTCTTGGGCGTGCTGCTGCTGGTGCTGTTTGCCGGGGGCACCTGGCTGCAATGGTTTCCGCTGCGTGGCCTGGTCTCGGACGGCTGGTCGCAATTCAGCGTATGGCACAAGATCACCGATTACCTGTGGCATATCAGCCTGCCGGTGCTGGCGGCCACGGCGGGGAGCTTCGCCGTCATCACCATGCTGACCAAGAATGCGTTTCTCGAAGAGATCCGCAAACAGTATGTGCTGACCGCCCGCGCCAAGGGTTTGAGCGAGCGCACGGTGTTGTGGCGGCATGTGTTGCGCAATGCACTGGTGCCGTTGGTGACGGGGTTTCCGGCGGCGTTCATCGGCGCGTTCTTCGCCAGTTCGCTGCTGATCGAGACGCTGTTCTCACTGCCCGGTCTGGGGCTGCTGTCATATGAGGCGGTGATGCGGCGCGACTATCCCGTGGTGATGGGCTCGCTCTATCTGTTCACCCTCATTGGCCTGTTCACCAAGCTGGTTGCCGACCTGAGCTACGTGTGGGTCGACCCGCGCATCCAGTTCGAGGCCTTGCGGTGAGCGCGGTGTTGCCTGCCGCGGCGCGCATGCCGCGCCATCCGTTTCTGTCGCGTGGATGGGCGCGGTTCAATGCGCATCGCCTGGGGCGCTGGAGTCTGTGGTTGTTCCTGCTGCTGTTCGGTCTGAGCCTGCTCGCCCCGGTGATCAGCAACGACAAGCCGCTGCTGGTGCGCTTTGATGGGCGGTTCTATCTGCCGCTGCTGCACACCTATCCCGAAACCACTTTTGGAGGTGACTTTCACACTCCGACCGATTATCTCGACCCGTACATTCGCGCCAAACTGTCGGTGGCGGGAAATTTCGCCGTCTATCCACCCATTCCGTACAGCGCGACCACCATCGACTATTTCGCGCAACGCCCGTTTCCGTCTTCGCCTTCGGCGCGGCACTTGCTGGGCACCGACGATCGCGGGCGTGACGTGCTGGCCCGGCTCATCTACGGCTTCCGCCTCTCCGTGCTGTTCGCTCTGGCGCTGACCGTCACAGGCACGGCCCTGGGCCTGCTGATCGGCGCGGTGCAGGGGTATTTTGGCGGGCGTATCGATCTCTCGGTGCAGCGGTTGATGGAAGTCTGGGGCTCGATGCCAGAGCTGTATCTGCTGATCATTTTTTCGGCCGTGTTTGCCCCAGGACTGGCGCTGCTGTTGGTGCTGCTGTCGCTGTTCGGCTGGATGGGCCTGGCGGACTATGTGCGCGCCGAATTCCTGCGCAACCGGCAGATGGACTACGTGCGCGCCGCGCAGGCGTTGGGGCTGTCGCATTTGCGCATCATGTGGCGACACATTCTGCCCAACAGCCTCACGCCGGTGGTCACGTTTCTGCCGTTCCGCATGAGTGGCGCGCTGTTGGCGCTGACCAGCCTCGACTTCCTCGGGCTGGGCGTGCCGCCGCCCACGCCCAGCCTAGGTGAGTTGCTGGCGCAGGGCAAGGCCAATCTGGACGCCTGGTGGATTTCCGCGGCTGCGTTCGGCGCGCTGGTCACCATCCTGTTGCTGCTGACCTTCATCGGCGAAGCCTTGCGCGACGCGCTCGACCCGCGGCAGTCGGGCGGAGGAACTGCATGAGCGGGGCGCATCAGCCGCCTTTGCTGCGGGTGCGTGACCTGCGCGTGCAGTTCGGCGCCCAGATCGTGGTGCACGGTGTCGATCTTGACATTGCTGCGGGCGAAAAGGTCGCCCTCGTCGGCGAATCGGGGTCGGGCAAGACGGTGTCGGCGCTTGCCATACTGCGGCTGCTGGCCGATGCGCAGCAAAGCGGCAGTGTGCAATTCGACGGACGCGAACTCGGCAGCTTGAGCGAACGGCAGATGCGTGCCATTCGCGGCAAGGACATCGCGATGATCTTTCAGGAGCCGATGACCGCGCTCAATCCACTGCATCCGGTGGGGCGGCAGATCGCCGAAGTGCTGGAATTGCACGAAGCCCTGCCGCGTCGCGCTGCCTGGGCGCGCGCAGTGGAACTGCTGGCGCAAATGGGCATTGCCGATCCGGCGCGGCGCGCGCTCAGCTACCCGCATCAGCTCTCCGGAGGTCAACGCCAGCGCGTGATGATCGCCATGGCGCTGGCCTGCCGCCCGCGCCTGCTGCTGGCCGATGAGCCCACCACGGCGCTGGACGTGACGGTGCGCCGCCAGATCCTCGATCTGCTGGATGCCTTACAGGCCGAATATGGTCTGGCCCTGCTGTTCATCACCCACGACCTGAATCTGGTGCGGCGCTATGCCCACCGAGTGGCGGTGATGCAGCAGGGCAGGGTGGTCGAAGCCGGCGCTGTGGAGACGGTGTACGCGGCGCCGCAGCACCCCTACACCCGCATGCTGCTGCAAAGCCGTCCACGTCGGCTGGTGCAAGCTCCGGCAGACGCGACAGAAGAGCCGCCCGTATTGCGGGCGCGGGGGCTGGAGGTGCGTTTCGCCGAGAACAGCGGTTTCTGGCGCAAGCGCTGGCATCCGGTCTTGGAGGACATTTCTCTGGATCTGCCCGCAGCTCAAACGCTGGGCGTTGTGGGCGAATCGGGCAGCGGTAAATCCACCCTGGCGTTGGCGCTGCTGGGGCTGCTGCGCCGGCAAGGCGGACGCGTCGACTTGCTGGGCAGCGATCCATCCACGGTATCGCCCGGTGCGCTGCGGGCCTTGCGGGCGCAAGCACAGATCGTGTTCCAGGACCCGTTTTCCAGCCTCTCGCCGCGGCGCACCGTAGCGCAGATCGTCGAGGAGGGGCTGGAGATTCACCGGCCTGAGCTGAGTGCCGGGCAGCGTCAGCAGCGTGCACAGCAGATGCTGACCGAAGTGGGGCTTGCGCTGACGCGGGAGGAGATGCAGCGCTACCCCCATGCATTTTCCGGCGGCCAGCGCCAGCGCATCGCCATCGCCCGGGCGCTGATCCTGGATCCGAAAATCCTCATCCTCGACGAACCGACCAGCGCTCTCGACGTCTCGGTGCAGCAACAGGTGCTCGAGATGTTGGCGGATCTGCAGCGCCGGCATGGGCTGGCATATGTGCTGATCAGTCACGACCTGGCGGTGATTGCCGCGCTGGCGCACCGTGTGCTGGTCTTGCACCAGGGCAGGGTGGTGGAGGAGGGGACGGTGGATGCCGTCATGCGCGCGCCGCAGCAACCCTATACACAGGCCCTGCTGGCCGCATCCGACCTGGCAGCCTGAGCGATTAGCCGCGGACATTGTTGCCAAAAAGAGGAGGGCTCTCTATAATCCACTTTTTTGCTGACCGCAAGAATAAAGACGTGAGAAAAAGAGAGCAGTCGCTTGGTCGTGGTTAATAGGGCGCAAAAATGCTTGCTTTGATGGTCGTGCAGACAAAGATGCATCGTCCGCAGGAGATCGCAAGGTTTTTATGCTGCAGAGCAATATGGCTCTGACACTGCAAAGAGCACCAACTGGGCGACATCATCGCCCTTTTTTTTTGCGCGCCTTTGGCGCGCGTCGTGTGGTTGGGCATACGGCGGTGAAACGGAATTTGAACGACGCATGAGTGCAATGCAGGCAATTGAAACGGCAGTCGCCAGTCTCGGACTGGAACTCGTGGAGGTGGAACACCTTCCGCGCGGTTTGCTGCGCGTGACGATCGACCACGCCGATGGCGCCCCGGTGACGGTGGACGACTGCGAGCGGGTGACGCGCCAGTTGCAGTATGTGTTCGAAGTGGAAAACGTCGATTACGGGCGCCTGGAAGTGTCGTCTCCGGGCCTCGATCGGCCACTGCGCAAGCCGCAAGACTTTGTGCGTTTCGCCAGTTTGGAGATTGACATTGTGTTGCGCGTGCCGTTTCAGGGGCGCAAAAAATACCGTGGTGTGCTGCTGGAGCGTGGGGAAGGCGAGGCCGAAGGGCGATTTTCGGTGCTGCTGTCTCCGCCCGAGTCTGCGGCCAAACGCAAGCCGACGGCGAAAAAGAAAACGAAACCCGGTCTGCCTCCTGATGCAGTGCAGCCTGCCGCAGAGGACGTGCAGTCCGTCATGAATTTCAGTCTGGCCGAGGTGCGCGACGTGCGCCTCGTGCCTGTTGTCGATTTTGGGAGTGGTCGAAAATGAGTCGCGAGATTTTGATGCTGGTGGACGCCCTGGCGCGTGAAAAGAACGTCGATCGCGACGTCGTGTTCGGCGCTGTCGAGGCGGCGCTTGCCTCTGCCACCAAGCGCCTGTATGAAGGCGAGGCCGACGTCCGCGTGCAGGTCGACCGCGAGACCGGTGAATACGAGAGCTTCCGCCGCTGGCATGTGGTGCCGGATGAGGCCGGCCTGCAATTGCCCGATAGCGAAATCCTGCTGTTCGAAGCCCGTGAACAGATTGCGGATATCGAGGTGGACGACTACATCGAAGAGCCGATCGAGAGCATCGCCTTCGGGCGTATTGGCGCTCAGGCAGCCAAGCAGGTCATCCTGCAAAAAATCCGCGACGCCGAGCGTGAACAGATCCTCAACGACTTCCTGGAGCGCAACGACAAGATTTTCAACGGCACGGTCAAGCGTCTGGACAAGGGCGACGTGATCGTCGAGTCCGGCAAGGTCGATGCCCGGTTGCGCCGCGGTGATCTGATCCCCAAGGAAAACCTGCGGGTGGGCGACCGCGTTCGCGCCGTGATCACCAAGATCGACCGTACCGCACGCGGACCGCAGATCGAAATTTCACGCACCGCGCCCGACTTCATGATCGAACTGTTCCGCATGGAAGTGCCGGAAATCGAACAAGGGCTGCTGGAAATCAAATCGTGCGCCCGCGAACCCGGTGTGCGCGCCAAGATCGCCGTCGTCTCGCATGATCGGCGTGTCGACCCCATCGGTACCTGCGTGGGCATTCGCGGCTCGCGCGTCACCGCCGTGACCAATGAGTTGGGTGGAGAGCGGGTGGATATCGTGCTGTGGTCGGAAGACCCGGCTCAGTTTGTCATCGGCGCGCTGGCCCCGGCCAATGTGTCGTCCATCGTTGTGGACGAAGAAAAGCACGCAATGGATGTCGCGGTGGACGAGGAGAACCTCGCCTTGGCCATCGGCCGCACCGGACAGAACGTCCGCCTGGCGTCCGAGCTGACCGGCTGGCAGATCAACATCCTCAGCGCCGAAGAGTCCGACGCCCGCAACTCGCAGGAAGTTGACAAGATGCGCGGCCTGTTCGTCCAAAAGCTCGACGTCGATCAGGAAGTTGCCGACATCCTCATTGCCGAAGGCTTCACCAGTCTGGAAGAATTGGCCTACGTGCCGATCAACGAGATGCTGGAAATCGAGGCGTTCGATGAAGACACGGTCAACGAGTTGCGCGAGCGTGCCCGCAATGCTCTGCTCACGCAGGAAATCGCACGCGAGCAAAAGCTCGATGAACTCGAGGACGCCCTCAAGTCGCTTGAGGGCCTGAGCGCCGAAGACCTGGCTCTGCTTGCCGAATCCGGCGTGCGGACCCTCGACGATCTCGGCGACTTGGCGACCGACGAACTCGCAGAAATTCTTCATACCGACGACGCCCGCGCCGCCGATCTCATCCTGAAGGCCCGCGCACACTGGTTTAGTGCCTGATCGCACCCGACCTGTCGCCCGACCTTCACACGTTTCAAGCCGTACCTAGGACACACCATCAATGGCCAGTCATACCGTCGCACAACTCGCAGCAGAACTCGGCAAACCCTTGAACCTCTTGCAAGAGCAACTGCAACAGGCGGGAGTCGGGACGCGCGCTGCGGACGATGTCATCAGCGAGGGCGATAAAGCCCGTTTGCTCGATCACCTGCGCGCGGCGCACGGCGGCGCCGCAGGCGGTGAGCGCAAGAAGATCACCCTGACACGCAAGCAGACCAGCGAGATCAAGCAGGCTGACGCGACAGGTAAGGCGCGCACCATTCATGTCGAAGTGCGCAAGAAGCGAGTGTTCGTCAAGCGCGATGACGCGGCGTCGGGCAGCGAGGTTCATGTGCCGGCCGAGGCGGAAGAGTCCGTCGTCGACGATGCCGAACTGCAGCGCCGCGAAGCCGAAGCGCAGCATCAGGTGGATTTGCTTGCCCGTCAGGCCGAAGAACTTGCGGCGCAGCGCGCTGCCGAGCAGGAGCGCCGTGCCGCGCAAGAGCGCCGTGAGCAGGAAGCCCGCGAGCAGGCCGAGCGTGAGAGCCAGGCTGCACGCGAAGCGCAAGCGGCCAAGGCCGAGAAGCCAGCCGAAAGCGAGGCGGTTGTCACGCCGCCACAGGTCGAGGCGGACACGTCTGCCCAGCAGGCCAGCGACGGGGCGGTGACCCAGGCCAAGGTCGTCGCAACCGAGCGCGCCGCAGCGCAGAAGAAGCAGGACGACGAAGAGGCAGCCAAGCTCGTACAGATTGAAAAACGCCGCAAAGCTGCAGAGGCCGAGGCTGCTGCCATCCGCGACATGATGGCACGCCCGCGCACTGTGCTGCACGCGGTAAAACCTGTCGCCAAGACCACGGAAGCCGCGCCCGCCAGTGGCGCCATCAAGGGGACGATTCACAAACCCGCGGCAGGTGCAGCCAAGCCCACTGGCACCGCGGGTGCGGCGGGTGCCGCCGGCGTGAAGAAGGACGACAAACAGGTCAAGTCCGAGAAGCTGTCGTCTTCGTGGGCGGACGACGCAGCGAAGAAGCGCGGCGCAGCCATCAAGCCCCGCGGCAATCCCACGGGAGGACCGGGCGGCTGGCGTGGTCCGAAAACGACGGCTGGCCGTCGTGGCGGCCGCAATGACCGCGGTTCGATGCAGCAGGCACCTTCCGCGCCCGCAGAAATGATCGTGCGCGAAGTCCACGTGCCCGAGACCATTACCGTGGCTGAGCTGGCGCACAAGATGTCGGTCAAGGCGGCGGAAGTGATCAAGAGCCTGATGAAGCTTGGCCAGATGGTGACCATCAACCAGGTACTCGATCAGGAAACCGCGATGATTGTGGTCGAGGAACTCGGCCACAAGGCGGTTGCGGCCAAGCTCGACGATCCCGAGAACTTCCTCACCGATGACGGAGAGAGTGCGCATGCCGACGCAGAACAGTTCCCGCGGGCGCCGGTCGTCACGGTCATGGGCCACGTCGACCATGGCAAGACCTCGCTGCTCGACTATATCCGCCGCGCCAAGGTGGCAGCCGGCGAGGCCGGCGGCATCACCCAGCACATTGGCGCCTATCACGTCCAAACGCCGCGCGGCATCATCACCTTCCTCGACACTCCGGGCCACGAGGCGTTTACCGCCATGCGGGCGCGCGGTGCCAAGGCCACAGACATCGTGATTCTGGTGGTCGCGGCTGATGACGGTGTCATGCCGCAGACCAAGGAGGCGATCGCCCACGCCAAGGCAGCAGGTGTTCCCCTGGTGGTTGCGCTGAACAAGATCGATAAGCCGGGCGCCAATCCCGACCGGGTACGTCAGGAGCTGATTGCAGAGGGCGTCGTGCCCGAGGAATACGGCGGTGATTCGCCCTTCGTGCCGGTGTCTGCCAAGACTGGCGAAGGCGTGGACAATCTGCTCGAACAGATTCTGTTGCAGGCCGAAGTACTGGAACTCAAGGCGCCGGTGGATGCGCCGGCGAAGGGCCTGGTGATCGAGTCGCGTCTCGACAAGGGCCGTGGACCGGTGGCGACGATTCTGGTGCAGTCAGGCACGCTCAAGCGCGGTGACGTGGTGCTGGCCGGCGCGGCGTTTGGCCGCGTGCGCGCCATGCTCGATGAAGTGGGCAAGCCGGTTTCCGAGGCGGGGCCGTCCATTCCGGTGGAGATTCAGGGACTGACCGAAGTGCCTAGCGCCGGTGAAGAAATCATGGTCCTGCTCGACGAGCGCAAGGCGCGTGAAATTGCGCAGTTCCGTCAGGGCAAGTACCGCGACGTCAAGCTGGCTCGCCAGCAGGCCGCCAAGCTCGAAAACATGTTCGAGCAGATGGACGAGAACAGCAAGAATCTGCCGCTCATCATCAAGGCCGACGTTCAGGGTTCGCAAGAGGCACTTATCCACGCACTCACCAAGCTGTCGACTTCCGAGATCAAGGTGCAGGTGGTGCACGCTGCGGTGGGCGGCATTTCCGAGAGCGACGTCAATCTGGCCATCGCCTCCAACGCCGTGATCATCGGCTTCAACACCCGTGCAGACGCTGGCGCCCGCAAGCTGGCCGAGAACAACGGAATCGACATCCGTTACTACAACATCATTTACGAAGCGGTGGACGAGATCAAGGCGGCCATGTCGGGCATGCTCACGCCGGAGAAGCGGGAAGAAACCCTGGGTCTGGTCGAAATCCGCCAGGTGTTCCGCATTCCGAAGGTGGGGGCCGTGGCCGGTTGTATGGTGCTGTCCGGCCTGGTGCGCCGTTCGGCTCAGGTGCGCGTGTTGCGCAACAACGTGGTCATCCACACCGGCGAACTCGACTCGCTCAAACGTTTCAAGGACGATGCGCGCGAGGTCAAGGAGGGCTTCGAGTGCGGTTTGTCTCTGAAGAACTATCAGGACATCGAAGAGGGCGATCAGCTCGAGGTGTTCGAGGTCAAGGAAGTGGCGCGCACCCTGTGACAGGGCGACGACCAGACTGAGATGAAACGCGCAACACCCAACCGCACCCAGCGTATCGCCGACCAGATTCAGCGCGATCTGGCCGAGCTGATCCAGCGCGAGCTGCGCAATCCGCAGCTCGGGCTGGTGACGCTCACCGATGTGCAGCTTACGCCGGACTACGCCCACGCCAAGGTGTATTTCAGCGTGATTGGCGCCGAGCCGGAAACGGTGCGTCAACTGCTCAGTGAAAAGGCCGGATATCTGCACAGCCTGCTGTTCAAGCGCCTGCACATCCATACCGTGCCGACGTTGCACTTCCTGTTCGATCCGACCACCGAGAAGGCGGCCGAGATGGACGGGCTGATCCGCCAGGCCTTGTCGCAACAGGCCAAAGACGACTGACCCGCCGCGGCGCGCGCGGGTTTTGCCACCACCATGAATTCCAACAAAACGCCCTGGGAGGCGGTCAACGGCGTGCTGTTACTCAACAAGCCGCGCGGCCTGACCTCGCAACAAGCGCTGTTTCGCGTGCGCCGTGTGCTGCGCGCGGCCAAGGCCGGGCACGGCGGCACGCTCGATCCGCTGGCCGACGGGTTGCTGATGTTGTGCTTCGGCGCCGCAACTAAGTTTGCCCAACGTCACCTTGAAGCGGACAAGCGCTACACCGCCGTCCTGCAGCTTGGTGTGCGCACCACGACAGATGATGCCGAGGGTGAGATTATTGCGCAGCATCCCGTGCAGGTGGATCGCAGCCAGGTCGACGTCGTGCTGCCGCGCTTCATTGGCGCCATCAGTCAGAGGCCGCCGATCTACAGCGCCCTCAAGCGCGACGGCAAGCCGCTCTATGCCTACGCGCGTGCGGGCGAAGCCATTGAGGTGGAGCCGCGCCCGGTGCAGATCCATTCCATTCATGTGCTGGCTTTGCAGGGCGACCGGCTCACACTCGACGTGCATTGCGGAAAAGGCACCTACATTCGCGCGCTAGCGCGCGACATGGGTGACGCGCTAGGCTGTGGCGCGCATCTGGCTGCACTCACACGTACCGCAAGCGGAGGTTTCCATCTGGCGCAGGCGTTGGATCTCGATGCCGCCGAAGCAATGGGGAAATCCGAACTGCGGCTCAAGCTGCTGCCGACCGACGCCTTGCTGCAGGCTGCGCCGCGCCAGAACCTCGATGCCGACCAGGCGCAGCGGTTTCTGCACGGCGGACGTCTCGGCGGCCTGGCGGCCAGCGAGAACGCCGCGCAAGGTGAGGATGTGCGGGTGTATGGCCCGCTCGCCGCTGGACAGACCGCCGTTCTGCTGGGCATTGGCGCGTGGGATGGCGGGGTGCTGGCGCCTCGCCGCCTGTTGTGTGCCGACGAACTCTCATCATCCCTTGTGCCCGTGGCGCAGCACCCGATTTCACAACCTCGAACCGAATTTCTCCATCAGGAAGCAACACCATGAGTAAATCCATTCGCAATATCGCCATCATCGCCCACGTCGACCATGGCAAGACCACCATGGTGGACCAGCTGCTGCGCCAGTCGGGCACCTTCGCCGAACACGAAAAGGTCGTGGACACGGTGATGGACAACAACGCCATCGAGCGCGAGCGCGGCATCACCATTCTGGCCAAGAACTGCGCGGTGAGCTGGGAAGGTACGCACATCAACATCGTCGACACCCCCGGCCACGCGGACTTTGGCGGTGAGGTGGAGCGCGCCCTGAGCATGGTGGATGGTGTGGTGCTGCTGATCGATGCGCAGGAAGGCCCGATGCCGCAGACCCGCTTCGTCACCAAGAAGGCGCTGGCGCTGGGGCTCAAGCCCATCGTCGTTGTCAACAAGGTGGACAAGCCCGGCGCCAAGCCCGATGCCGTTGTCAACGCTGCATTCGACCTGTTCGACAAGCTGGGTGCCAACGACGAACAGCTAGACTTTCCCGTGGTCTACGCCTCGGGCATCAACGGCTGGACCTCGCTGGAAGAAGGTGCACCGGGCGACCAGTGGGGCCCGGACATGTCGGCCTTGTTCAACACCATTCTCAAGCACGTGCCGCCGCACAGTGGTGAGCCGGACGCCCCGCTGCAACTGCAGATATCGGCGCTGGACTACAACAGTTTCGTCGGTCGCATCGGCGTGGGCCGCATCAACGCGGGTACCCTCAAGCCCGGCATGGATGTGCTTGTGATGGAAGGGCCGGAAGGCGCGTCCTACAAGGGACGGATCAACCAGGTACTGACTTTCCAGGGGCTGGACCGTGTGCAGGTGACGGAGGCCGGCCCCGGCGACATCGTGCTGATCAACGGCATTGCCGACATCGGCATCGGCGTGACCCTGACCGATCCGCTCAACCCCGCGCCGCTGCCCATGCTCAAGGTGGATGAACCCACCCTGACCATGAACTTCTGCGTCAACACCAGCCCACTGGCTGGTCGCGAAGGCAAGTATGTGACCAGTCGCCAGATCTGGGACCGCCTGCAGAAGGAACTGCAATCCAACGTGGCGCTGCGCGTCAAGGAAACGCCCGAAGACGGCGTTTTTGAAGTCATGGGACGCGGCGAGCTGCACCTGACCATCCTGCTGGAAAACATGCGCCGTGAAGGGTACGAACTCGCCGTGTCCAAACCCCGCGTGGTGTTCAAGGACGTGGACGGCGTGCGCCAGGAGCCCATCGAACTGGTGACCGCCGACATTGAAGAGCAGCACCAGGGCGGTGTGATGCAGGCTCTGGGCGAGCGCAAGGGCGAACTGGTCAATATGGAGCCCGATGGCCGCGGCCGCGTGCGTCTGGAATACCGCATTCCGGCGCGCGGGCTGATTGGTTTCACCAACGAGTTCCTCAACCTGACCCGTGGTTCCGGTCTGATTTCCAACATCTTTGATGGTTACGAGCCGCACAAGGGTGAGATTGCCGGGCGCAAGAACGGCGTGCTCATCTCCATGGATGACGGCGAAATCTTCACCTACGCCCTGGGCAAGCTCGATGACCGTGGCCGCATGTTCGTGAAGGCCGGAGATCCGGTGTACGAGGGCATGATCGTGGGTATACACAGCCGTGACAACGACCTGGTGGTCAATGCCACGCGCACCAAGCAGCTCACCAACTTCCGTGTCTCTGGCAAGGAAGACGCCATCAAGGTCACTCCCCCGATCGACCTGAACCTGGAATACGGCGTGGAGTTCATCGAGGACGACGAACTGGTGGAAATCACCCCCAAGAGCGTGCGCCTGCGCAAGCGCTACCTCACCGAGCAGGAACGCAAGCGCGCTGGCCGCTCGGCTTAAGCAAGCGCCAACGCGGGGCTGCACATGGCGACTACATCGCACTCCCGCGCCGTGGCCGCCATGATCGGCGCCACTTTGCTGTGGAGCGTGGCAGGTGTCGTCACGCGACACCTGCATCGTCAGGACGGGCTCGATCTCGTGTTCTGGCGAAGTGCATTTGCGGCACTCGGCGTCCTGGGCTGGCTGCTCTGGCGGCAAGGTCCGCTTGCACTGGCGCGTGACATACGGCGGGCCCCACGCCTGTTGTGGCTTTCGGCAGTTTTCTGGAGCGTGATGTTCACAGCCTTCATGGTGGCGCTTACCTTGACCACGGTGGCGCAGACGCTGATCGCCGACAGCCTCAGTCCTCTGATTGCGGCATTGCTGGGCTGGCTGGTGCTACGCCATGCGCTGCCCGGGCGTACCTGGGTTGCCATCGCCCTGGCGCTGGTCGGCATGGGCTGGATCGCGTGGCAGAACCTCCATCACATGAACGGTTCGACCCAGTTGCTGGGCATGCTCGTAGCTTTGGCCGTGCCGTTCTCTGCTGCGGCCAACTGGGTCAGCCTGCGACGTGCGGGCGCGGACGTGCCGATGCAGGCCGCGGTGATGTTTGGCGCGGCGCTGTCGGTTCTCGCTGTGGCCATTCCGGCCTGGCCGGTTGTCGTCGATCTGCATGACCTGTTGTGGCTTGCCTTCCTGGGCGTGTTCCAGCTTGCCGCCCCCGGCCTGCTGGCAGTTTGGGCGGCGCAACGCCTGGCTCCTGCTGAAGTGGGCCTGCTTGGCCTATTGGAAATCGTGTTCGGCATCCTCTGGGCGTGGATTGGCGCAGGTGAGTGGCCGGGCACCGGAACCTGGATTGGTGGAGGGCTGATACTGTCGGCGCTCGTGGGCAACGAATTGCTGGGTTGGCACCGGGTCAGGCGCAGTGGGTTTGTCGGTGCTTGAAACGTTGTTGAAGCGCACGCTGACGGCCACACTGGCAAGTGTGTTGCTGGCGGCGTGTGGTGGAGGTGACGGAGCGACATCAGCGTCGAGCAGCCAGTCGGGTGCGCAGACATCGCCCGCCGCTCTCAAACGCACTACCCCGATGGGGGTGTTGGTTCCGCTCTATGGCTATCCGCTGGCGGCCAGCGGCAGTGGCACCTCGAGCACCACGGTTGAAAGCCCGGCGTGGACCACGGTCGCCGCAGATGCCGCGGCCGTACCCACTGTTGCCGTCATCAATCCGAGCAACGGTCCGGTGGCTTGCACGACCCCAGCTTCGGCGACCCTGAGCGCGTTTCAACAGGGCATCGCCCGACTGCAAGCCGCTGGCGTGACCGTGCTGGGTTATGTCCTCACCGGCTACGGTCAGCGTGATCCGGCGCTGCTGAAGCAGGACGTGCAGAGGTACGCCCAGTGCTATGGCGTGGACGGCGTGTTTTTTGACGAAGTCTCCGACCAGGCGAGCCGGGCGAGCTATTACGCGACGGCGGCATCGGCCGTGCGGCAATTGATCGTGCCGGCAAGTGGTAAACCGGCCCTGGTTGCAATCAACCCAGGCACCTATCCGGACAGTGCGATTGCCGATACGGCAGACATCACAGTGATGCACGAGAGCGCGGACTTGGACCTGCCGGCGATACCGTCCAGCCTGAGCGCCTATGCGCCCGGCAAGTTCGCTTATCTGGCCCTGGGGCGCAGTGACTTGCCGCAGGTGCAGGCTGCAACCCTGTCCAGCCTGTTTCGCCAGGGGATCGGGTATGCCTATCTCACCGATCTGGGTGAAGGCAACGACCCTTGGGCCGCACTGAGTTCAAGCTACCCAGCGTTGATCCAGACCCTCAAGACCTTGAATCAGACCCTGAATTGAGTCCGGACGGGTTCCGATTGCCCAGGGCGGGCCGTCGGTGTTCGAATGCGTGTGTACGCCATCGCAATGACATGGCGCCACCAAGCGTGCGGGGACTGGAGGGGCGATGGAATACGACACTGTGGTCGTGGGGGCCGGCTCGGCGGGATGTGTCTTGGCGAACCGGCTCAGCGCCGATCCTGCACGCCGCGTACTGCTGATCGAAGTCGGCGGCTCGGATTGGCATCCCTACATTCGCATGCCCGCGGGCATTGCCAAACTGGCAGGGCACAAGGGATTCAACTGGGGCTACACGACCGAACCTGAACCGCAGCTGCACCACCGCAGACTGTGGTGGCCGCGCGGTAAGGTGCT
>JBAUTC010000107.1:0-1857 GCA_049582025.1 Thiomonas sp. | reverse complement strand
GAACTCGGGTGGCTCGCTTGAGGCGCGGTGGTCGGGGCCGGGCAGGGTGCGGTCGAGGGTGATGTGTTTTTCCACCACGCAGGCGCCCAGGGCCACTGCGGCCAGCGCGGCGGCGTTGCCCAGGCTGTGATCCGAATAGCCGGTGGGCAGGCCGGTGGCCTCGCGCAGGGTGGCGATGGCGCGCAGGTTGAGTGCGACGTCGGGCGCGGGATAGGCAGAGGTGCATTGCAGCAGGGTGAGTGGTGCCCCCACACTCTCTGGCGTTCGCTGCGCCCACGCCGCCTGCACCCAGCCGACGGCCTGTTGCACTTCGGCCAGCGTGGCCATGCCGGTGGAGAGGATGAGCGGCAGCCCGGTGGCGGCGGCCCTGTCGAGCAGGGGGCGGTTGACGATCTCGCCCGACGACAGCTTGAGCCGCCGCACGCCCAGGCTGACGAGCAGATCCACCGCCTCTTCCGAGAACGGCGTGGACATGAATTCGATGCCGATCCGCGCGCAGTGCGCGGCGATGATCTGGTGCTGTTCGGCGCTGAGTTCGAGCTTGCGCAGCATGGTGAACTGGTCGGTCTCGCCGGTGGCGCCTTGCTGATAGGCCGCGGTGGCGGTGCCGGGCAGGGCGAGGTCTTCGGCGCGGAAGGTCTGGAACTTGACCGCGTCGGCCCCGGCGGCGTGCGCGGCGTCGACCAGTTGCAGGGCGAGATCGAGCTGGCCGTTGTGATTGACGCCGGCTTCGGCAATGAGGAAGACGCGATCGCTGGGCATGATGGGGTTTTGAGTCAGGACTGTGAGAGCGCTTGCTGCCGCGCATGGTGCCACTCGGCGAGCGCGAAGTCGTCGGCGGTGTCGATGTCCACCGAACGCTGCGGCGGCATGACATGGGCGGCCACCTGCACGCTCCACAGGCCATGGCTTGCGGCATGTGTCAGCGCGTCGCGCCGCCAGACGTAGATCGAGCCGTTGAGCGCCCAGACTGCGGGCGCGCTTTGCCGCGCTGCCAGTCCGCCGCCTTTGCTGATTGACACGCTGCCGTCCGGCTGCGCTTCGACGAGGTTGAAATAAGGGTTGAAGCCGCTGTCGAACACGGTGAGTACCAGTCCCGGCGCGGCGGGCGCATCGGCCAGTTGCAGGCAGCAGTCGAGGTCTTCGGGCGCGCGCAGCGGCGAGGTGGGCTGCAGGTCGATGATGCGGGTGATGCTCTGCCCCTGCGCTTCGAGGTGCGTCACAAGATGCTCGATGACGGGGAGCTTGGGCGTGTCGTCACGCGCCAGTTCAGGCGGGCGCAGATAGGGCACGACGGCTCCGGCGTCCTGCGCGACGCGGGCGATCTCGGTATCGTCGGTGGAAACATACACGGCGCTGACCGCCGGATGCTGCAGGGCGAAAGCGATGCTGTGCGCGATCAGCGGCTTGCCGGCGAAGGGGCGGATGTTCTTGCCCGGCAGGCCTTTGCTGCCGCCGCGGGCGCAGATAGTGGCGATGGTGGTCATGGTTGCGCTGGGGCGTGTTCCGGCGAGGTACATGTGGTCAGCAGTGCCTGGGCCTGCGCGCTCACTTTTTCGGCAGCGGAGTCGGCACCCGCAGTCCCAGGCGGCTTGCGCGGCGTGGCGAGCAGGGCGGTGAGGACCTGCGGCAAATCGGCCAGATGGCATGCGGCTTCGGCAACGCCCAGAGCGCGGTAGGGCATGGCGGGGGCGGCGATGGAGTCGAGCAATTGCAGCACGCGCGCTCCAGCCAGATGCGCTTCGAGCGCCACGGTGGACGTGCCGGTGATCACGGCATCGACCGCATGCAGTAAGGGGTGAAGTGGCTCGCGCGGATCGGAGAGGTGCAACTGCGAATCTTCCGGCAGAGTCGGGC
>JBAUTC010000106.1:0-8487 GCA_049582025.1 Thiomonas sp. | reverse complement strand
CTCATACCCTGTGCCGAAGGGAGAGTCTTCCGGGCTGATGTCCTGCAATCCTCGTATGCCCTTCGCCGTGTTTGCGGACGTCGCGGGGAGCGATTTCCTGATCTGGGCAGCGACTCCCAACTCCGCTTGCCGAGCCTGATCGGCAGCTGCCTGGCGCGAAGACTCGAACAAGACGCCCGCACCCAGTCTCGGCTGCTGCGCAGAGGCCAGGCCCATGCCTGAAAGGCTCAGACCGAGGCTTGCATGTATGGCAAGGCGAGTGAGGAGAGCGGGGCGGGCGAACATGGTGGATCGGACAAGGCAGTGGGTGTGGTCGATGCGGCCATGTTTCTTCCCGCGGGTTACTCCCGGATTTCCAGCATTCCTTCGATCATTGCCTTGCGTGACGCAGTGTTTCAGCACATTTCAATCTCCACGCAGCGCGGGCAGACCGGCCTAGACTGCAGGGCATGAAAACGACTCCGCCCAGTCCGCGCATTCTGGTTGTCGATGATGACCCGGAGCTGCGCGCCATGCTGCGCGATTACCTCACGGGCAATGGCTATATCGTCGATCTCGCTGCGCATGGCGACGCCATGCGGGAAGGTCTGGCCCAAGCGATGCCGCAGGCAGTGATCCTTGATCTCATGCTGCCCGGAGAGGACGGTCTGACGCTGGCGCGAGAGCTGCGGCGCAGCAGCGATGTACCCATCCTCATGCTGTCGGCGCGTGGCGAGGAGATCGACCGTGTGATTGGCCTGGAAGTCGGGGCCGACGACTATTTGCCCAAGCCATTCAGTCCGCGCGAACTTCTGGCCCGTTTGCGCGCCTTGCTGCGGCGGACGCAGGCGGGTGCGGCGGGCGAGGGCACGACGCAAGCTGTCGAGGCCGCAAAGGGCGTTACACGCTTCGGCCCGTTTACCCTCGACGCAGCAGCCTTTCGGCTGCTGCGCGATGGACACGACGTGGGCCTGAGCGTTGCGGAGTTCACCCTTCTGCAAGCCATGGTGGCGCACCCCAACCGCGTGCTCAGCCGAGATCAGCTCATTGACTGGCTCAAGGGCTATGAGCGCGACGCCTTCGATCGCAGTATCGACGTGCGCGTTACCCGTCTGCGCCGCAAGATCGAGCCGGATGCCGCGCATCCCGTCTACATCCGCACCATCCGCGGGCAGGGCTATCTGTTCAATCCGGCTGGCGGCGACGCATGAGCGGTCGTTCCGCCGAAGCCATGCGATGCAACACGATGCCAGTCTGATCAACACCTTGCTCCACACGCGGACCCTGCGTCTGCAGACGGTGCGTGCCATGCTGGTTCTGGTGTTGGCGCTGGAACTGGCGTTTGCGGCGGTCGCCCTGCTGTTCGTGCTGCAACCCATGGCGCAACGCTCGGCGCACGATCTTGCCGGGCTGATGGTGCTGTCCGCGCGGACGTGGGCGGAATTGCCGCCGCAGACACGTCCTGCCTTTGAGCGCGAGTTGCGGAAAAACTACCGCCTCAGCCTGCAGCCCGACATGCAATCCCCTACGGATACGGGCCTGATTCACGGCTTTTACATCGGCTACGTCGAGCAGGCATTGCAGCTGCGGGTGGGCCACTCCCTGTATTTCCAGCGACAGACCGATGCGCAAGGCCATGTCTGGCTGTGGACCAGCATCCCCGCCGGAGGGCGTGAGATCGGCGTTGGCGTTGACAACAGTCGCATCCAGACCCGACCGCTGCAGGCGCTTCTCTTTGGCCTGCTGCTGACCCTGCCGCTCGCCACCTTGCTCGCGCTGTGGTGGGCGCGGCGCATCACCCGGCCCGTGGTGGCGATGGAGCAGGCGGCGGCGAAACTGGCGCGTGGCGACACGCCGCAGCGCCTGTCGCAGACTGGCCCGCGCGAACTGGCCAGTCTTGCCGTGCATTTCAATCAGATGGCCGAACGCATCGACGCCCTGCTGCAGGCGCGCACCACGCTGCTGGCCGGGGTGTCGCACGATCTGCGGACCCCGCTGGCGCGTATCCGTCTTGCTCTGGAACTGCAGCGCATGCAACCCACCGAGGCCCGGCTCGACCAGATCGAGCGTGATGTACTGGCAATGGACCGCCTCATTGGCGAAGTCCTCCAACTGGCGCGCGGCCTGCGGGCCCATGCGCCTCAAGACGTGCAACTCTTGTCCTGGCTGCTGGAGCGCAGACAGACCCACGCCGACTGGGCAGGGTCGCAGGGCGCGTCTTTGGAGGTGCTGTGCATCGCGTCTCTACATGCCTGGGTGGATGCAGATGCATTGCAACGCGTGGTTGACAACCTGCTGGTCAACGCAGTGCGCCACGCGCCAGGACCGATCACCCTTCTGGCCGAGCCAGCGCAAACGCCGGGCAGGGTGCGCATTGCCATTCTTGATCGCGGCCCCGGCATTCCGCCGGACCAACTTGAGGCCGTGTTCGAGCCCTTCACCCGACTGGATGTGGCGCGCACGCCAGGGCAGGGCGTGGGCTCCGGGCTCGGTCTGACCATCACCCGCCAGCTCGCACAGCAGCACGGCTGGGAGGTCGGCCTGCAGGTGCGCGATGGAGGCGGGTTGGTGGCCTGGGTCGAGGTGCCGGAAAACGCGTCAATCTGACCGCGACGAGACGGTGTCGCGCTGCGCGGCAGCATGCTTGCGTTGACGCGCCCGCCACAGCGTCCAGACAACCAGGGCAATGGCAATGGCGCCGTAGAGATACAGCAACAGATCAACGTGAGCTGCAAACCAGTTGGATTGCATACAGGGTTCCGTGGAGGGGGAGGAGAGGTCATTCAGGGCATTCACCCTATCATGCCGCAAACGGCAAGAGATGGGCAGGCGGGCCACGATTGTCGCGCGTCTTCTTTCCTGGGAGCCTGTCGGACTGAAGACGCGTGCTGCAAGGCCGCTGCCGCATGGCATTCACACAATCTTTGGATTTAAGCGCATCAAGTCCCACAGGCTCCTGGCTGCGATTGCCGCGCCTTTCTCGCCCCCTTCCGCCACCACCCATCGTCAGCCCCATGTCCACGCGTGCGATCAATCTGCCGACCTTGCTCACCTGGGCGCGTGTTGCGGCCATTCCCCTGATCGTGGGCGTGTATTTCCTGCCGACAAGCTGGATGACCCCGCCCGAGCGCAATATCGCGGCGACCGTGCTGTTCATTCTCAGCGCCATCACCGATTGGCTCGACGGCTATCTAGCGCGCAAGTGGAACCAGACCTCATCGTTCGGCGCCTTTCTCGATCCTGTGGCCGACAAGCTGATGGTTTCCGCCGCCTTGCTCATCCTGTTGCAACTCGGGCGCATTGACGCGCTCGTGACTCTCATCATCATCGGGCGAGAGATCGCGATCTCCGCGCTGCGGGAGTGGATGGCGCAGATCGGCCAGTCGCGGCGCGTGGCCGTGAGCTACATCGGCAAGGTCAAGACGGCGGTGCAGATGGTGGCCATCCCTTTCCTGCTCTATGGTGGCACGCTCTTTGGTGTCGTGGATTCCGTGCTGATCGGCCAGTGGCTGATCTGGGTGGCCGCTGTGCTGACCTTGTGGTCGATGCTGTATTACTTCCGCATCGCCCTGGCTGGACTGAAATTGACGTGAGCGCGCAGTCCGGTACCGCCGCGCAGGGGCTGCGGCGCGTGATGCCCTGGGTGTTCGTGCTGATCTGGAGCACGGGTTTCATCGTCGCCCACTACGGTATGCCGTACGCGCCGCCACTGAAGTTTCTCTGCCTTCGCTATGGCCTGTCGCTTCTGGTACTGGTGCCGCTGGCCTGGTGGCTCCGCACGGAATGGCCGCGTGGCTGGCGCCAGTGGATGCACCTGTCCATTGTTGGCGCGCTGTTGCAGGCAGGCTATCTGGGGGGCGTCTGGGCGGCGGTCAAGCACGGCATTCCAGCAGGCACCGTGGCATTGATCGTTGGTCTGCAGCCGCTGCTGACTGCGGTGCTGGTCTCTGCGGCGGGGCATCGCATCAATAGCCGTCAGTGGGTTGGCCTGCTGCTCGGGTTTGGCGGGCTCGCACTGGTGGTCTGGCACAAGCTCGAAGGCGGTGAACTCAGCGCGCACAACCTGCTGCTCGCGTTACTGGCGCTCGGCAGCATCACCGCCGGCACCTTGTGGCAGAAACGCTTCGTCCGGCCCGCGTCGGTCTGGGGGGCGCTCGCTATTCAACTGCTCGCAGCTCTCGTCCTGAGTGCGCCATTTGCCGCGCTGGAGATTGAACCCGTCGTTTGGAACGGCCAAATGATCGGCGCGCTGGCGTGGTCGGTCCTGGCCCTGACTGTCGGTGCGGGGGCCTTGCTCTATCTGCTCATACAGCGTGGTGCTGCAGTGCAGGTCACCAGTCTGATTTACTGGGTGCCGCCCGTCACGGCACTGATGGGCTGGGCGCTGTTTTCTGAAACCCTGGGTCCCGCCACCTGGCTGGGCATGGCGCTGGTTGCCGGCGGCGTGGTCGCCGTGACCCGCAGTCCTCCAGCACCCCTGATCCGTTAATTCTGTTCAAAATTTTCTTTGGAGGTCACATGACCGCAACGTCGTCTCATTTTCCGCTGCGCATTGCCGTCATTCCTGGCGACGGCATCGGCCAGGAAGTCATGCCCGAGGGCCTGCGTGCGCTTGACGCAGTGGCGAGCCGTTTTGGCATTGCATTGCAACTCGACCATTTCGACTTTGCGTCGTGCAGTTATTACCAGCGCCACGGCCAGATGCTGCCCGACGACTGGAAAGCGCAGATCGGACAACACGACGCCATCCTCTTCGGGGCGGTGGGTTGCCCGCAGACGGTGCCGGATCATGTGTCGCTGTGGGGCTCGCTGCTGCAGTTCCGGCGCGAGTTCGATCAATACATCAACCTGCGCCCGGCGCGGTTGATGCCCGGCGTGCACTCACCGCTGGTCAAGCGCGATGGCAGCGCTTACGCGCCGGGCGAGATCGACATGCTGATCGTGCGCGAGAACACCGAGGGCGAATATTCCAGCATCGGCGGACGCATGTATGAGGGCACCGAGCGGGAGGTGGTCATCCAGGAGACAGTGATGAGCCGCACTGGTGTCGATCGTGTGTTGCGCTTTGCCTTCGAGTTGGCGCGCAGTCGACCGCGCAAGAAACTCACTTCGGCCACCAAGTCCAACGGCATTTCCATCACCATGCCGTATTGGGACGAGCGGGTGCAGGCCATGGCCGCCAGCTATCCCGATGTGCAGCGCGACCAGTTTCACATCGACATTCTCACCGCTCACTTCGTGCAGCGCCCGCAGCAGTTCGACGTGGTGGTGGCGAGCAATCTGTTTGGCGACATCCTGTCCGACCTGGGGCCGGCCTGTTGCGGCACCATCGGCATCGCACCTTCCGCCAACCTCAATCCAGATCGGCGTTTTCCCTCGCTGTTCGAGCCGGTGCATGGCTCCGCCCCGGACATCGCGGGCAAAGGCATTGCCAACCCCATCGGCCAAATCTGGAGCGCAGCGCTGATGCTCGATTTTCTGGGCCATCGCGGTGCACACGATGCCTTGCTGCATGCGATTGAAGCCGTGCTCGACCCGGCAAGCGGCGCACCTCGCACGCCTGATCTTGGGGGAACAGCGACCACGGCCGATCTGGGGCGGGCGCTCGCCGAGTGCATTTGAACCGCGGCTAGAATCTGTGCGCTTGCACGCTGGCAACGCAATCGCTGACATGCCGCATTGACAGGGGCGATTTGCCCCCGTTCTAATCCACGGATCGTCGTCGCGCCCCTGTGCGGGGCGCGATTTTTTGGCGCAAGGCGTGGCTTTGCGCATCCAACCAGACCGAAGAGGGACACAAGTGAACAAGGCTGAACTGATCGAACACATCGCCAAAAACGCGGAACTCAACAAGGCCCAGGCAGGCCGCGCGCTCGACGCACTGGTGGATGCCGTGCGCCGTACCCTGAAGAAGGGCGACAGCGTGTCCCTGATCGGCTTCGGCACGTTCGCCGTGACCAAGCGCGCCGCGCGTACCGGCCGCAATCCGCGTACCGGCGCAGCCATCAAGATCAAGGCCGCCAAGATTCCGAAGTTCCGTCCGGGAAAGGGTCTGAAAGACGCCATTAAATAATCCGGATTTGTCAGACAGATCGCGTGGATTTTGCACATCTGAAATCCACGCGGCGCTGGCCATTTCGGCAACAACCGGGTGCTTAGCTCAGTTGGTAGAGCGGCGCCCTTACAAGGCGTAGGTCGGGGGTTCGAACCCCTCAGCACCCACCATCGGTTGTTGATGAAGTTCCCGTTGGTTCTCGTCTGTCTTCTTTTTCCATGCTGTTCCGGCTGGACTCGCCAGCCGCACTGAACAGACCGCACACAATGCGAGCCCGCTTCGCATTGCACCCCTCTCCAAGCCTGCGCCACCATGCTCGAATCCATACGCAAACACAGCAAACTGATGCAGATCGTGCTGTTCGTGCTGATCTTCCCGTCTTTTGTGCTGTTCGGCATTCAGGGCTATAGCAGCTTCGAGGGCAAGCAGGACGCGGCCGCCAAGGTGGATGGGCAGGTGATTTCCATGCAGCAACTCGACGCGGCCAACCGCGAAGAGATCGCGAGACTGCAAAGCATGCTGGGCGGGTCGGTGGACATCAAACAGCTCGATACGCCCGAGCAGAAACTACGCACTCTGGACGGGCTGATCCGCCAAACCTTGCTGCAACTCGAAGCACGGCGTGAGCATCTGGCGGTGACCGATGCCCAGGTGCAGCGGTCGATTCTGCAAATTCCGCAAATTGCCGCGCTGCGCAAGCCCGACGGCAGCTTCGATGTGCAGGCCTATCGCAGGCTCATCGCCGCACAGGGCATGAACACCGCGCAGTTCGAGGCGCAGGTGCGTGAGCAACTCATCCTGCAGCAGGTGCTCGGTGGCATTGCGGGCTCGGTAATCGACAGCCAAGCCCTGGCTACCGCTGCAGCCAAGGCCGCAGCACAGCAGCGTGAAGTGCGCCTGGCGCTGTTCAAGCCAGCGGACTATGCATCGCAGGTGCAAGTCACCCCGGCGGAAGTCGAGACGTTCTACAAAGACAACACCTCCCGTTTCCAGAAACCAGAAGAAGCGAACATCCAATATGTAGTGTTGAGCGCGAATGCGTTGGCGGCGGATGTCAAGATCGCGCCAGAGCAGGTCAAGGCCTATTACATCGCCAACCTCGCCAAGTTTTCAACGCCTGCGGAGCGGCGCGCCAGCCACATCCTGATCACCGTGCCCAGCGATGCCACTCCGGCACAGCAGGACGAAGCCAAAGCGAAGGCCGAGGCCATCGCCAAACAGGTCAAGGCAAATCCCTCCGAATTTGCCGCGCTGGCCCGCAAGGATTCGCAAGACCCCGGCTCGGCAGCCAAGGGCGGTGACCTGGGCTATTTCACCGCGGATGCGATGGTCAAGCCGTTTGCCGATGCCGCGTTTGGCATAAAAAAGATCGGCGAAATCGTCGGCCCGATCAAGACTCAGTTCGGTTATCACATCATCGAACTCACCGGCATCAAGGCGGGTAGCCAGCAGCCGTTTGATGCTGTGAAGGCGACCATCGAAAAGCAGTTGCAGCAGGATGCGGCGCAAAAGCGCCTGTCTTCCGATGTGGAGACTTTCACCAACGCAGTGTTCGAGCATCCGGATAGCTTCCAGGCCGTGGAAGACAAACTGCACCTGAAGTTGCAGACTGCGAGCAACGTGACTCGCACCCCTCAACCCGCCACGCCAGGCAACGTCAATCCCTTGTCGAGCAAGACCTTCCTCGACGCGCTGTTTGCCGAAAACAGCCTGCGCAACAAGCACAATCTGCAAGCCGTACAGATCGCCCCCAATGTCTGGGCCTCGGGGCGTGTTCTCACCTATACCGCTGCACAAGCGCGCCCATTTGCGGACGTGCGGCCGCAGGTCCGGCAGATGGTGGTCGACCAGAAGGCGGCAGTTCTTGCACGTCAGGCTGGCGAGACGGCGCTCAAGTCACCGGCGTCAACGACCTTTGGCCCGCCGTTGATCCTGAGTCAGGCCCAGCCGGTGCCGAATGTGTCCCCGGCTGTCGTGGCCAAGGCGTTTGGTCTGGCGACGACCAAGCTGCCAGTGACGGCTGGTGTGGATCTTGGCGCGCAAGGGTATGCTGTGCTGCAACTCGACAAAGTGATCGAAGGCGCCGCATCCACCGAGCTGGAGCATGCAGCCGCAGGTGCAGAACATCAGCTGTTGACCCAGGGGGTTGTGAGCGCCTACGTCGAGGCGCTGAAAAAGCGCTTCGGCGTGGAAATTTTCTACAAGCCCAATCCAGGGCCCGCAGCAGCTGGCTGACAAGCCAGCCGTGCGTTTCGCCGTTTGTTCTTGGTGAAGCGCCGATGACTTTCGTATAGAATGGTCGTTTTTCTGCGGTGGCTGTAGCTCAGTTGGTAGAGTCCAGGATTGTGATTCCTGTCGTCGTGGGTTCGAGTCCCATCAGCCACCCCAAAGGATTCAAACACTTAGCCCAGCGCAACTCGCTGGGCTTTTTGTTGTCCGGCGCTCATGTAATG
>JBAUTC010000105.1:0-9652 GCA_049582025.1 Thiomonas sp. | reverse complement strand
GCCGCTTCCAGACCCTCGGAATAGCTGAAGCCGCCCACCGGCAAGGCGGGCGAGGCCAGCCACATCATCGCGAGCTGGGGTGCAGGATTGCCTGGCGCCTCAGGTGGCGTCATCGATTCCACCTGTTCAATGCGCATGCGCGTGATCATGGTGATGCGCGCTGCCATGGCCGTGAGCATGATCGTGCCCGCCACTCTCGCCATACGCCCCGGCTTCCGGTTCGAACGGCGCCTGCACTTCGCTGACGATGAGGTGCATGCGCCGCAGCATGTCGGCCAGCACCGGGTCGGGCTCGAACTGCAGACAGTCGGCCTGGACTTCGAGCGGTACATGGCGATTACCCAGGTGATAGGCGGCGCGGGACAGATCAAGCGGCGTGCCATGCGCCGGGCAGGCGCGCACTTGCAGCACAGACTGCGGCGCCGCCTCCACGCGGATCATCGAACCATCTTCGGCCACCAGCATGTCGCCCCCGCGCAGCACCGTGCCGCGCGGCAGGAACACGGCAATGTGGCGGCCCGTGCTGTCGTGTGCGTCGAAGCGGCTTTTGCTGCGCGTGTCCCAGTCCAGACTGACCGCAGCGGCGCGCTTGACCAGCGCAGGTGCAAGACCGCGCGCGGCGGGAAGGTGTTTGTTGACGGTGAGCATGGCGGCGGTTTGGAAAAAATTAGCGGGGAAGATGATCGGAGCCTAATGGAACGGCCGTGATGACTTCATCGTCAGGGTTCCAGTGGACCGGCATGTCCATCTTCAAACTCATCCAGATCGGCAATTCGGTTGGTGTCATTCTGACCAAGGAACTCCTCGCCCGGCTCGACCTGGAAAAAAGCGACACTGTTTTCGTGACGGAGGCGGCAAATGGCGCAGTAATGCTATCGCCCCACAGCCCTGAATTCGAATCACAGATGCTGGCCGCGCAGTGTGATGAAAAACCGGCGCAACGTCTTGCGACAGCCGGCGAAGTAAGCCACTGGATCTGGCTCGACCCCGTGCTGCGGGCTGTGCATGAACAACAGCTGGCCGAGCATGGCGGCGCTTCCAGCACGTGCGATGCAGGGCGGCTCGTATCGGCGCTGGCACGACCGGAAAATCTCGCCAACGACGGCGCTTGCGTGCTCACCAAGCTGGCTGTCGCTGCAAGCGACATGAGTGAGGACGACTTCGCAGCATGGATGCGCGCGCATCTGCAAGCGCACCAGGCAAGGCGGTCGGTCACTGTGCCATTACGTTGAGTGAAGTGCGATGCCATCAATGGCCGCGTTGTCCGCTCACCTATCGACGCGCCTCGATCGCCACGCGGACGGCCAATGCGGTCAGCACACATCCCATCAGCCAACGCTGCACGGTGATCCACGCTGGCCGCCGCGCCAGAAAGCTGGCAATCGAACCCGCCATCAGAACAATCGAGGCGTTCACCGCAATGCTGATCACGATCTGCGTCATGCCAAGCGCCAGCGACTGGCCGAGCACGGAGCCGTGCGCAGGGTCGATGAACTGCGGCAGGAGCGACAGATACAAGACGGCAATCTTGGGGTTCAGCAGATTGGTGACAAAGCCCATCGCGAACAGTTTGCGCGGTCGGTCCAGAGGCAGATCGCGCACCTGAAACGGCGAGTGACCGCCAGGCCTGACCGCCTGCCAGGCGAGATAGAGCAAATACAGCGCGCCGCCAAAGCGCAGGGCGTCATACGCGTAGGGCACAGCCAGCACGAGAGCCGTGATGCCGAACGCCGCGCACAGCATGTAGAACACGAAACCAAGAGCCACTCCGCCCAGTGAGACGAGTCCGGCGCTGCGCCCCTGGGTGATCGAACGCGAAATGAGATAAATCATGTTCGGCCCTGGAGTCAGCACCATGCCGAGAGCAACCAAGGCAAAGGTGACGAAGTGAGTCAAGGCTGGCATTGCAGCTTCCGATTTTTTGGAAGTCAGAACAAAAAGTACCGCTGCGCCATCGGCAGCAAAGTCGCAGGTTCGCAGGTCAGCAACTCGCCGTCGGCGCGCACTTCGTAGGTTTGTGCATCCACCTGCATGCGCGGGGTGTAGGCGTTGTGGATGAGGTCGGCCTTTCTCACGCTGCGGCAGCCGCGCACGGCGGCGAGCGGTTTGTGAAGACCCAGCCGTTGGCCGAGCTCGCTGGCCAGACCGGCCTGCGACACGAAGGTGAGCGACGTGGCGTGGCGCGCACCGCCGAAGGCGCCGAACATGGGACGGGTGTGCACCGGCTGCGGCGTCGGGATGGAGGCGTTGGCGTCTCCCATCAGCGCGGCAGCGATGAAACCTCCCTTCAGAATGACACTGGGCTTGACGCCGAAGAATGCCGGGCGCCACAGCACCAGATCGGCCCATTTACCCACTTCCACCGAGCCCACTTCATGTGCGATGCCGTGCGCCAGCGCGGGGTTGATGGTGTATTTGGCAATGAAGCGTTTGACGCGGAAGTTGTCGTTGCGGCTGTCCAATTGCGCACCGGTCATGCCCTGAACAGGCGCCAGCCAGTCACGCTGCACCTTCATCTTGTGCGCGGTCTGCCAGGTGCGCAGGATGACCTCGCCCACGCGTCCCATGGCCTGGCTGTCGCTGGACATGATGCTGATGGCGCCGAGGTCGTGCAGCACGTCTTCGGCGGCGATGGTCTCGCGCCGAATGCGGCTTTCGGCAAACGCCAGATCTTCGGCGATGTTGGCGTCGAGGTGGTGGCACACCATCAACATGTCGAGATGCTCGTCGATGGTATTGACGGTGAAGGGCCGCGTGGGGTTGGTACTCGACGGCAACACATTGGCCTCTCCCAGCACCTTGAGAATGTCGGGCGCATGGCCGCCGCCCGCGCCTTCGGTATGGAAGGTGTGGATGGTGCGGCCCTTGAAGGCGGCAATGGTGTCTTCCACGAAGCCGCTCTCATTGAGCGTGTCGGTGTGGATGGCGACCTGCACGTCGGCTTCTTCCGCCACGCTCAGACAGCAGTCGATCGCCGCCGGTGTGGTGCCCCAGTCTTCATGCAGCTTGAGGCCGATGGCGCCAGCCTCCACCTGCTCGCGCAGCGCCTCGGGTTTGCTGGCGTTGCCCTTGCCGAAAAAACCCAGGTTCATCGGAAAGGCGTCGGCCGCCTGCAGCATGCGGGCGATGTTCTCCGGCCCCGGGGTGCAGGTGGTGGCGTTGGTACCCGTCGCCGGGCCGGTGCCGCCGCCGAGCATGGTGGTGACGCCGCTCATCAGCGCTTCTTCGATCTGCTGCGGGCAGATGAAGTGAATGTGGCTGTCGATACCACCGGCGGTGAGGATCATGCCTTCGCCGGCAAGCACTTCGGTGCCGGGTCCGATGACCATGTCCACGCCGGGCTGCACGTCCGGGTTGCCCGCCTTGCCGACGGCGGCGATGCGCTGGCCGCGGATGCCCACGTCCGCCTTGACGATGCCCCAGTGGTCGACGATGAGGGCGTTGGTGATGACCAGATCCATCGCCCCTTGCGCGCTGGAGCGCTGGCTCTGACCCATGCCGTCGCGGATGGTCTTGCCGCCGCCGAACTTCACCTCTTCGCCATAACCGCCGGCGCGCAGGGTGTAGTCGTCTTCGACTTCGATGAGCAGTTCGGTGTCAGCCAGGCGAACGCGATCGCCGGTGGTGGGACCGAACATCTCGGCATAGGCGCGTCGGGAGATCGTGGCCATCAGAGTGCTCCCATGACGTCACCACGGAAGCCCACCACAACTCGGGAGCCTTGATAAGCCACCAGTTCGACGGTCCGCTGCTGCCCAGGCTCGAAGCGCACCGCGGTGCCACTAGCGATGTTCAGCCGCATGCCACGCGCTGCTGTTCGGTCGAAGCGCAGGCCGGGGTTGGTTTCGGCGAAGTGGTAGTGCGAGCCGACCTGGATGGGACGGTCGCCCGCGTTCTCCACCACCAGGGTGAGCGTGGCGCGGCCAGGGTTGAGGGCGACGTCGCCTTCGGCACAGAGGATTTCTCCGGGGATCATGGCAGGCTCCGTTTCAGACGATGGGCTGGTGCACGGTCACCAGCTTGGTGCCGTCGGGGAAGGTGGCTTCCACCTGGATATCGGGGATGAGCTCGGCCACGCCGTCCATCACCTCGTCGCGGGTCAGCAGGGTGCGGCCAAAGCTCATCAGCTCGGCGACGGTGCGGCCATCTCGCGCGCCCTCCATCACCGCGGCTGTAATGAAGGCAATGGCTTCGGGCACATTGAGCCTGAGGCCACGCGCCTTGCGCCGTTCGGCCAGCAGCGCGGCAGTGAAAATCAGCAGCTTGTCTTTTTCGCGGGGAGTCAGGTCCATGGCGGGGCAGATGCGGTGAGAGCGGTAACGCGAGCTTAGCGCGCACGGCGCAGCGACTCGCGGAGTTTGTCCGCAGCAAAAAGCAGACCTACAGCAGCGTCCCCGCGCTTTGCCCGCAGCCGAGGCTGCAATTGCCCTGTCTTGGTGCGCCCGCACCAAAACATGGCCCCGCGCCCCCTGCTTTGGCGAATGACGCCCAATCCTGAAGCGCGTCCGGCGAGAAAAACACTGCCATCGACAAGCAGATCAAGACCATCACACAACTGTCACCCCGCAGCGGCCGGGCAGGCAAATCCATGGCACGCGACTTGCACAACATGTTGTCGCAGCACCCCCTACAACTTTGGAGGATTACCCAACATGGATCGTCGTACCGCATTGAAGACCGTCGGTGGCGCTGTCGCCGCCGCGGCAGCCAGCACACTGTCCTTCCCCGCCATCGCGGCAAGCAAGAAACCGATCAAGGTCGGCATCCTGCATTCGCTGTCGGGCACCATGGCCATCTCGGAAACCGCGCTGAAGGACGTGGACCTGATGACCATCGCCGAGATCAACGCCGCTGGCGGTGTGGACGGCCACATGATCGAGCCGGTCGTGGTCGATCCGGCCTCCAACTGGCCGCTGTTTGCCGAAAAGGCCCGCCAGCTCATCAGCCAGGACAAGGTCGCCGCAATCTTCGGCTGCTGGACCTCGGTGTCGCGCAAGTCGGTGCTGCCGGTGCTCGACGAACTCAACGGCCTGCTGTTCTATCCGGTGCAGTTCGAAGGCCAGGAACAGAACAAGCACGTGGTCTACACGGGTGCCGCGCCCAACCAGCAGGCCATCCCCGCGACCGAATACCTGATGAGCAAGGACGGCGGCGGTGCCAAGCGCTTCTTCCTGCTGGGCACCGACTATGTGTACCCGCGCACCACCAATGCCATCCTGCGCGGCTTCCTGCACTCCAAGGGCGTGAAGGACAGCGACATCGCCGAGGTCTATACCCCGTTCGGCTTCAGCAACTATCAGAACATCGTCGCCGACATCAAGAAGTTCGCCGCCGGCGGCCCGACCTGCGTGATCTCCACGGTGAACGGCGACTCCAATGTGCCGTTCTACAAGGAGCTGGGCAACCAGGGCATCAAGGCCACTGACATTCCAGTGGTCGGCTTCTCCATCGCCGAGCAGGAAATCGCCGGCATGGACATCAAGCCGCTGATCGGCCAGCTCACCGCGTGGAACTACTTCGAGTCGCTGAAGAACCCGCGCAACGCCAAGTTCGTCAAGTCGTGGCAGGACTATGTCAAGACCAAGGGGCTGAAGGACTACCCCGTCACCGACGACCCGATGGAGGCCTCCTACATCGGCATCCACCTGTGGAAGCAGGCGGTCGAGAAGGCCAAGTCCACCAAGACCGACGAGGTGCGCAAGGCTCTGGTCGGCCAGAAGTTCTCCGCACCCGATGGCTACACCGTCGAGGTGCTGGAGAACCAGTATCTGAGCAAGCCGGTGCTGATCGGCCAGATCAACGACAAGGCGCAGTTCGACGTGGTGTGGAAGTCCAAGGGTCTGGTTCCGGGCGAATCCTGGAGCCCCTACATCCCCAAGCCGAAAAACGCCTGAGCGTCAAGCGCGGCAGCGCCCCCCAGCCCTCCCCACACGTGGGGAGGGCTGGGGCGGGGAGCGCCGACGCCCTCTTCCCGTTTTCATTCACCTCATTCCATGACCAGCAAGCCCTCTCTCTGGTGCCAGCCCAGCACCTGGCTACGCGCGGCCTTCGGCCTGCTGCTGCTCGGCCTGCTTCCCCTGGCGCATGCACTCACGCCGCAGGCGGCACTGGCCATTTCCAGTGGCGACACGGACGCACGCGTCGCCGCGCTGCACAAGGCCGCGACGCATCCCGACCCACAACTCGCCGATTTCCTGCACAAGCTGCTCGATGGCGATGTGCAGATCGACGGCACCATGGTGCAGGTGCAAGAGGGTGATGACTGGATCGACTTCGCCACCGGCAAGGCTGTCACGCCCAGCGACAACGCGCAAGGGGTCGTGAACAACAACTATCTGCGCAAGGAACTGCAAGCCGCCCGCGCCGCACTCGACCTGTTTTCCCCGGAGCGCGCACAGCGCCTCAAGGCCGTTCAGGCGCTGCAGTCCGACCCGACATCGGTCGATCGCGACCTCGTCGAACAGGCGCTCAAAACCGAAAAAGACCCCGAGATACTGGAGCGGCTGCAATTGCTGCACGCCGCCATCCTGCTGACCGGCGCCAACGCCGCCGAACGTCTCGCCGCCGCCAGGGATCTGGCTGCGAGCAACTACCCCGCCGTGCGCACACTGCTGCTGTCGCGGCTGGACAAGACCGGCGGCCAGTACGTCGAACCCGACGCTGCGGTGCGCCGGCAGATCCAGACATCGCTGGACGAAATCAACTCGCGCATCGCCTGGAGCGAGCGCGTGGGCACGCTGTTCTCGGGCATCAGCCTGGGCAGCATCCTGCTGCTGGCCGCGCTCGGCCTGGCCGTCACCTACGGGCTGATGGGCGTGATCAACATGGCGCAAGGCGAGTTCATCATGATCGGCGCCTATTCCACCTATGTGATGCAGGGCCTGTTCCAGCACTACCTGCCGGCCTTGCAGAACTATGCGCTGGTGGCGGCGGTGCCGTTCTCCTTCATCGTGGCCGGTGGCATCGGCATGGCCATCGAGCGCACCATCATCCGCCGCCTGTACGGCCGCCCGCTTGAAACCCTGCTCGCCACCTGGGGCATCAGCCTGGTGCTCATCCAGGCCGTGCGCAGCCTGTTCGGTCCACAGAACGTGCAGGTGGACAACCCGCCGTGGATGTCCGGCGGCCTGAACGTGATGGCCAACCTCATCCTGCCCTACAACCGCATGGTCATCATCGCCTTCACCGTGGTGGTGCTCGTGGCCATGTGGCTGCTCATCGCCCGCACGCGGCTTGGCCTGTTTGTGCGCGCCGTCACCCAGAACCGGCCCATGGCCTCCTGCATCGGCGTGCGGATCGCGCGGGTCGACATGCTGGCCTTTGGACTGGGCACCGGCATTGCCGGGCTGGCGGGCTGCGCGCTGAGCCAGATCGGCAACGTCAGCCCGGAGATGGGCACCGGCTACATCGTGGACTGCTTCATGGTGGTGGTGCTCGGCGGCGTTGGCCAGATCACCGGCACGGTGGCCGCGGCCATGAGCCTGGGCGTGGCCAACACCCTGCTTGAAGGCGTGGCCGGCGCGGTGCTCGCCAAGATCGCGGTGCTGGTGGCCATCATCCTGTTCATCCAGAAACGTCCGCAGGGCATGTTCGCCCTGAAGGGCCGCAGCGTGGAGAGTTGACTGTATGGCCGCGATCCTCAACGAATCTGGCACGCTGATGCCGCTGCCGCGCGTGCAATTGCAGTCGCCCACGGCCTTCCTGCCACTGTGGGGCTGGGCGGCGTTCATCGGCTTCCTGCTGCTGGCCTGCGTGCTGGCGCCGCTGTTGGCGCTTGCCACACCGCAGGGCAGCAGCCTGCATCTGTCGCAATACTGGGTCGGGCTGTCGGGCAAGATCCTGTGCTACGCCATGGTGGCGCTGGCGATGGATCTGGTCTGGGGCTATGCCGGCATCCTGTCTCTCGGCCACGGCCTGTTCTTCGCCCTCGGCGGCTATGCCATGGGCATGTACCTCAACCGCGCCATGACGGCCGCCAGCGGCAACCTGCCTGACTTCATGCAGTTCATGCAGTGGACGCATTTCCCGTGGTACTGGGTGGGCACCGAGCACTTCGCCTACGCCATGTTCCTGGCGGTGTTCGCACCGGGGCTGCTGGCCTTCATCTTCGGCTTCTTCGCCTTCCGCTCGCGCATCAAGGGGGTGTATTTCTCCATCATCACCCAGGCCCTCACCTACGCCGCCATGCTGCTGTTCTTCCGCAATGAAACCGGCTTTGGCGGCAACAACGGCCTCACCGATTTCAAGGTGATTCTGGGCTTTCCCATGGGGACTGCGGGCATGACGGTGTCGCTGTTCGTCGCCAGCAGCATCACCCTGGCACTGATGTTCCTGTTCTCGCGCTGGCTGGTGCGCAGCAAGTTCGGTCGCGTGCTCACTGCCATTCGCGACGCCGAGAGCCGTGTGATGTTCTGCGGCTACAACCCGCTGTGGTTCAAGCTTGGAGTGTGGACGGTGTCCGCCATGATGTGCGGCATCGCGGGTGCGCTGTACGCGCCGCAGGTGGGCATCATCAACCCCAGCGAAATGTCCACTTCCAATTCCATCGAAATTGCCATCTGGACCGCGATCGGCGGACGCGGCACCCTCATCGGCCCCATCGTCGGCGCGGTGCTGGTGAACGCGGCCAAAAGCTGGCTGACGGTATCGATCCCGCAGGTCTGGCTGTATCTGCTGGGTGGGCTGTTCATCGTCGTGACGCTGTATGCGCCGTACGGCATCGTTGGTCTCGTCAAGCAATGGAGGCAGCGCCGTGGCTGATCTGGACTGGCGGGAAATCGTGTACCAGGAGCCGCAGCCCGAACTCGGCGGCGACGCCACGCCGGGCTACGGCCACATGCTCAAGCCGGGCGTCGACCTGAGCCACGGCGTGGCGCTATATCTCGACGACATCAGCGTGAGCTTCGACGGCTTCAAGGCGCTGAACAAGCTCAGCCTGTCCATCAACGTGGGCGAACTGCGCTGCATCATCGGCCCCAACGGTGCGGGCAAGACCACCATGATGGACGTCATCACCGGCAAGACCCGGCCCGATGCGGGCACGGCGTTTTTCGGTCAGACCATCGACCTGCTCAAACTACGCGAGGCCGACGTGGTGGCCGCCGGTGTGGGCCGCAAGTTCCAGAAGCCCACCGTGTTTGAAGACCTCAGCGTGCAGGACAACCTGGAACTCGCCCTCAAGTCCGACAAGCGTGCCCGCAACACCCTGTTCTTCCGGCTCAGCAACGCCCAGCGCCAGCGGGTGGAAGAGGTGCTCGAACAAATCCGGCTGCACGATCAGGCCGCGCGCCGGGCGGGTGATCTCTCGCACGGTCAAAAGCAGTGGCTGGAAATCGGCATGCTGCTGATGCTCGAACCCCAGCTTCTGCTGCTCGACGAACCCGTGGCCGGGATGACCGACGCAGAGACCGACCGCACCGCTGAACTCTTTCTCTCGCTCGCGGGCAAGCACACCCTCATGGTGGTGGAGCACGACATGGAATTCGTGCGCAAGATTGCCGACATGGTCACGGTGCTGCATGAAGGCAGCGTGCTGGCCGAAGGCTCGCTCGAACAGGTGCAAGCCAACGAGCGCGTGATCGAGGTTTACCTGGGGCGCTGAGCGCGCCGCGCAACGCAAACACACCATGCTCAAGATCGATTCGGTCAACCA
>JBAUTC010000104.1:0-1634 GCA_049582025.1 Thiomonas sp. | reverse complement strand
CGCTTGGACTGGTGATGTCGACCTTTCTGCGCTCACAGACAGCCGCAATTTTCGCGACCACTATCGGCACCATGTTGCCGGCCGTGCAGTTCTCGGGAATGCTTACCCCCGTGTCTTCCCTGGAAGGCGTCGCCGCATGGGTTGGACGCATCTATCCCACCACGCATTTCCTGGATATCAGCCGGGGGACGTTCTCGAAGGCGCTGGGTTTCGCCGACCTCGGCAGCGCGCTCCTCGCACTCGCCCCGGCTGCGCCCCTGCTGGTCGCGCTCAGCGTCGTGCTGCTTCGTAAACAAGAGCGCTGACCAATGGCACGCGCCGCGAACGTGTGGACGCTCGGTGTGAAGGAGCTGCGCAGTCTGGTCCACGATCCGGCCATGCTGGTCCTTATGGTGTTCGCGTTCACTGTCTCGATCTACACGGCAGCAACTGGCATTCCCGAGACGCTGCACAAGGCTCCGCTGGCCATCATTGACCAGGATCACTCTCAGTTGTCGGGGCGCATCGATCTGGCGTTTTCCGAGCCCTATTTCCTCCCGGTGCCACTGATCCAACCCGATGCGGGAGACCGCGGGCTAGATTCCGGCCGCTACACCTTCGTCCTCCACATTCCGCCACATTTCGAGCGCGACGTGGTCGCCGGGCGCGGACCGAACGTCCAGCTCGATGTGGACGCTACGCGTATGACCCAGGCGTTCACGGGCAGCGCCTACGTGCAGGCTATTGTTCAAGGGGAGATCGCTGAATTCCTCTCGCACCGCAGGCAAGATGCAGCCGCGCCTGTCAATCTGGCACTGCGCAACCGTTTCAACCCGATGCTGACGCAGTCGTGGTTCGGCGCGATCGTCGAGCTCATCAACAACATCACCATGCTGGGAATCGTGCTCACCAGTGCGGCGCTGATCCGCGAACGCGAGCACGGCACCATCGAGCACCTTCTCGCGATGCCGGTGACGCCCTTGGAGATCATGTCCGCAAAGGTCTGGTCAATGGGTCTTGTCGTGCTCGTCACGTCGTCGGCTTCCCTGCTCCTCGTCGTCCACGGTCTGCTTGCGGTACCGCTGCCAGGCCCTGTGCCACTGTTCCTCTTCGGCGCGGCGCTTCAGATGTTCGCCGTGACATCAATCGGCATTTTCATGGGAACTGTGGCGCGTTCGATGCCGCAAATGGGCCTGTTGCTGATCCTGGTATTGCTGCCGCTGGAGATGCTATCGGGCGGCAGCACCCCACGTGAGAGCATGCCGGAGGCCGTGCGTACGCTCATGCTGGCGGCGCCGACCACTCATTTCGTCAGTTTGTCCCAGGCCATTCTGTTTCGGGGCGCCGGATTCGATGTTGTCTGGCCATCGTTCCTTGCGATCATGGTGATTGGTGCTGTTTTCTTTCTTGTCGCGCTTGTCCTGCTACGTCGATCGATCGCCCGGTCGGCCTAGTCCGACTCGGCCCGGTGCACTGTGAATGCAATGTAAATAGGTAGCCAATGGGTGCTTGTGCAAGCGGTTGCGGGGCGTGAAGGCTGCATGACCACGCTGTCGGCGCCGATGCAATTTTTAGCCACCGCAACCCGAGACATCCTCAAAATGCCAAGTCGCCTTCAATTGCTGCGATCCCGGCTTTCGCGCAAATGTCATCGT
>JBAUTC010000103.1:0-1923 GCA_049582025.1 Thiomonas sp. | reverse complement strand
GTGCAGGACGCGCACACCGTCAGCCATTTTCAAAAGGCGGTGTTGAAAATCGGCAACTACCTGATCATGCTCGCGGTGGTGCTGGTGGCTACGATCATTGCCGTCGCCATTTTCCGCGGCGACGCGATACTTACCACCCTGCAATTCGCCCTGGTACTGACCGTGGCCGCGATTCCCGTGGCGATGCCCACAGTATTGTCGGTCACGATGGCGGTCGGCGCGCGTCTGCTCGCCAAGAAGGAGGCGATCGTCAGCCGCCTGGTTGCGATCGAGGAACTGGCCGGCGTGGACATATTGTGTGCGGACAAGACCGGTACGCTGACACAGAACAAGCTCACACTGGGCGATCCGTTCTGCGTGAACAATATTCCCGCCGAGCAAGTGATCCTCGACGCCGCGCTGGCCTCGCGTGTGGACGACAAGGACACCATCGACCTGGCAGTGCTGGGCGGCCTGAAAGATGACAAGGCCCTGAAGCACTACCAGGTGCTGCATTTCCAGCCGTTCGACCCCGTGCACAAGCGCACCGAAGCGACCGTCAAGGGCGCGGACGGAAAGCAATTCAAGGTGACCAAAGGTGCGCCGCAGGTGATCCTGGCACTGGCGACCAATGCTGGTGAAGTCGAGTCCGCGGTCGATAAGGCGGTCAATGACTTTGCGGAGAGCGGCTTCCGGTCGCTCGGCGTCGCCCGGGCAGATGAGGAGGGCAAGTGGATGCTGGTCGGCGTGTTGCCCCTGTTCGATCCGCCGCGGAAAGATGCCAAGGAAACCATCGCAACGGCACTGGCGATGGGCGTGAAGGTCAAGATGGTGACTGGCGATGCACTGGCCATCGCCAAGGAAACCGCCAAGAAGCTGGACATGGGCGCCAATATCCTCGATGCCTCCAGCCTCGGCGACTCGAAAAAGGAGGAGACCGCCGAAGTGGCCGAGTCCATCGAAACGGCCGATGGTTTCGCCCAGGTGTTTCCCGAACACAAGTTCCACATCGTGGATGTCCTGCAAAAACGCGGCCACATCGTCGGCATGACCGGCGACGGGGTGAACGACGCCCCCGCGCTGAAGAAGGCCGACTGCGGCATCGCCGTGTCGGACGCGACCGACGCGGCGCGCGCGGCAGCGGCCATCGTCCTGATGACGCCAGGCCTGTCTGTGATCATCGACGCGATCAAGGAGAGCCGGAAGATTTTCCAGCGCATGAACAGCTACGCGATCTACCGCATCGCCGAAACGTTGCGCGTGCTGTTGTTCATGACGCTCTCGATCCTGATCTTCAACTTCTATCCGGTGACGGCGGTCATGATCGTGATGCTGGCATTGCTCAATGACGGCGCCATCCTGTCCATCGCCTATGACAACGTGCATTACAAAGATCAGCCCGAGGCCTGGAACATGCGCATGGTGCTGGGCATCGCCACGGTGCTTGGCCTTGTCGGCCCCATCGCCGCGTTCGGGCTGTTTTTCCTTGGCGACCGTGTCTATCACCTCGACCACCCGCATCTCCAGACAATGATGTATCTGATGCTGTCGGTAGCCGGGCATCTGACGATTTTTCAGACGCGCACCCGCGGTCCATTCTGGTCGATACGGCCCGCGCGGATTTTATGGATGGCGGTACTCGGCACGCAGATCGTGGCGACGCTGATTGCGGTTTACGGACTGTTCATGACACCTTTGGGCTGGAAATGGGCCGGGTTCGTGTGGGCTTATGCGCTGCTGTGGTTCTTCGTGACCGACCCCGTGAAACTGCTCGCCTATCGGATATTTGATCCAGTCAAGGCTGGAACCAAGCCTGATTCCAAGATCGGGGACCGTCCCGAAGCAGGAGACGGAAGTCAGCCTGACACCAAAGCCGATGCCAACGCCGAAGTTAAGTCCGAAGCTAATGCGGAGTCGACGCCTGACGCCAAGGAAGAATCGAAA
>JBAUTC010000102.1:0-4431 GCA_049582025.1 Thiomonas sp. | reverse complement strand
CGTCCACGCAGCGCTGTGGCAACTGTCGCAGGAACTCGACGCAGGGAGCGTCGACGACGCCATGCCCTTCGATCCCTCGCGCTGCACCGCACCGCTTCCGCGCTGCCCGCAGTGGCTGGATGGCTCGGCCTTCCTGGCCCACGGCAGGCTGATGCAGCGTGCCTTCGGCACCCCTCCGATCCCTGACTTCGAAACCGTGCCGCTGTTGTACCAGGGCGCCAGCGATGATTTTCTCGGTCCCTGCAGCGACGTACCCTTGCCCGATGAAGCCGACCAGATCGATGTCGAAGGAGAGTTCGGCGTCATCGTCGGCGACGTCCAGATGGCGGCCAACGCAACCGAGGCACTGGAAAGTGTGCGCCTGCTCGTGCAGATTAACGACTGGAGCCTGCGTCGCTACGGGCCGCGCGAGATGGCTGCGGGCTTCGGCTTCGTGCAGGCCAAGCCCTCGACCTCGTTTGCCCCGGTCGCAATCACCCCCGACGAACTCGGCAGTGCCTGGCGCGACGGCCGCGTCCAACTGCGTCTGCAGGTCGAACGCAATGGCTTCTGGATGGGACATCCGCACGGCGGAGAAATGGCATTCAGCTTCGGCGAACTGATCGCGCATGCCGCACGGACACGCCGACTCAGGGCCGGAACCATTGTGGGCTCAGGTACCGTTTCAAACACGACCGACCTCGTCGGTGAGACCTGCATCGCCGAGCGGCGCATGCGGGAGATCCTCGAACAGGGCCGCGCGCAGACTCCATTTCTTGGCTTTGGCGACCGCATCCGCATGACAGCGCTGGACCACACCGGCAACGCGCCGTTCGGATCGATCGATCAATCGGTCATCGCAAGCCGCGCGCTCGAGCGTTGACGTCCTGGCGCGTTGGCGCCCGGGACGCGAAGCCTGCCCGGGTTCCGGCACAACTCGTCCAGGAAAAGGCAGGTTCAAGCCTGGAAAAGCATGAGCCCGGCCACCTCAAAATTAAGACACACTTCAGACTTCAAGCTCAATCCTGTCACCTGCCCGCCTTTGCTACCGAAGGCTATCGGTGAGTGGCTCCGGAGGTCCCTCTTGCCTGCACGGTCTCAACGCAGTCCATCTCAATGACATTGGCTGGTACCGCGTGGACGCTCGCGGCAATAAGCTTGGCATCAACGCGCAGTTTTCCCCTCCACAGGAACAGCTTGCCTTCCCCGTTCTGGCTCCGCAAGAACCCGATCTGCCAGAAATCTGGCCGGAGCCGCTGCCCGTGATCGTCAATGCACTGACACGGTTCAACACCTACGATCAGGTCTATGCCAACCTTCCTGACGTTGAGCTCGTGACCTAACTGGTCTTTCAAGGAAACAATAGAGATTCGAATCATGGCCTCTTCACTTTTGCGTTGGAGGCCTTGCACTCACCACCACCACACGCCGCCGTGTCAAAGACCATCCAAGCGGGCCTCGCCTACTTCGCCATCGTGCTGGGCGTTGTGCGGGTTCCGTTCCTTGTTCCGCGCATCGGCGAACGCTGGGCGGAACTCGCAGAGATGCCGATCATGGCTACGGTCATCTACATGGCAGCGGGATACATCCTTCGCCACTTCCCCGAAATTGGCTCGCCGACCAAATCATTGATGGCCGGCATCCTGGCCTTGGCCCTCTCTGTAGCCGCAGAGCTGGCCCTTGCAACCGTGCTGCAAGACAGAACACTCGCGGAGTTCATCGGCAGTCGAGACAAAGTCTCCGGCTCGGTTTACATCGCGCTGCTGCTGGTATTCGCAGTCATGCCAAGAATTCGCCTCGCCAGGCATGCGCCGTATGCAAGCAAGCATCGCGACACCTGATTCCGCGTCCGCGCCGAGCGCCAGCGACAGGCTACTGGCGCCCGCCTGGGTCGAGCGTTAAGCCGCACAGAGTCTCCATGTCATCCTTGGTATCGGAAGCCGAAGTCGAATTCAGCGCGGTGCGGGCGCAGGGTCCGGGCGGGCAGAACGTTCACAAGGTCTCGAGCGCTGTGCACTTGCGCTTCGATGTCCAGGCGTCGTCTCTTCCGCCGGAAGTCAAGAGCAGGCTCCTCGCCCTGTCCGACCGCCGCATCAACAAGGACGGCGTCATCGTCATCAAGGCGCAAGCCTCACGAAGCCACGAGAAGAACAAGGCAGAAGCCTTGGAGCGCCTCCGGGCCATGGTGGCGGAGGCTTCGCACACACCGCGCGTTCGCCGTCCCACCAAGCCGACCTTCGGCTCAAAGCAGCGTCGCCTGAGCTCGAAGGCGATCCGATCGGGCGTCAAGGCTTCGCGCGGCAGGGTTCAGGAATGAGCAAGCCCGAGCGCTCCAGGCTGGAACCACTCCGGGTCGGGTCAGGATCTTCGGCACTGAAGCTCAACTCTGTGGCAGAGCCTTGGCCGGACTGCTCTCCGCTCTGCGCCGTCTGAAGACGAACGCAACGTGCTCTGGCCGGCGAAGTCCTTATGATGGTCGCGAGTCGTCTGACGACATCCGATCCGTTTACCAGGAGTCCTGAAATGATTGAGATGATCACCGATCTACCAGACAACGTGGTTGGCTTCACGGCAAAAGGGACGATCACCGCCAAGGACTATGAATCCATCATCATGCCGGCGGTGGAGAAGTTGTTCTCTCGCCATGACAAGGGCCGGTTCCTCTATGTCCTGGGCGACGAGTTCTCCGGATTTGAGGCTGGCGCGATGTGGGACGACACGAAATTGGGGCTGAAGCACCTCACGGGGTGGGAGAAGATCGCAGTTGTCTCTGACGTGGAGTGGGTCCTGGCGTCCGTCCGCCTCTTTGGCCTCGCGATTCCGGGGCACGTCCGCATTTTTCACCAACGCGACCAGGCAGAAGCCACGCACTGGATCGCGGAGTAGGGGGTGTCTGCACTTTTCCGCACAGGCACCGCGCGGTTTTCAGCCGAAGCGGGGAAACGGTGTGACATCACCTCGAAAATTTCACAGTCGCTGTGTTGCGCCGCGGCGTGTACGCTTTTCCGATGCACATGCAGCCGGGACAATGACGTCATCGAAGCGCTGCGTCTGGAAACGCGCAATAAGCCTGCTCCTTGCATCTGGTTTTGTCCCAACTGAGCAACCCGCTACGGCATGACTGAGTCGACATCACACCAGGCTGAACACGGCACGGAACATGCGCCGGCGCTGCATGGGGTGGTCGATCAAAGCGTGTCGATCGACCGGGCCCGGCTACTGATCGAAAGAGTACCGGTTGCGTTGCTGGGCGGGGCGACTGCGGCAGTGGGAACCGCTTTCGTGCTGCAGGCTGACATGCCCGCCATCGGTCTCTGGTCCTGGGTGGCGGCAGTCGTCGTGGTTCATCTCGTGCGTCTCGTGCTGTCGCGCAAGGCCTCCGCGCCAGGGGTACTGGAGGCGGCGCCGTTGCGCTGGCTGACGTGGATGCGGGTGAGCGTGTTTGCCGCGGGCGCGGTCTGGGCTGCCATCCCGCTGTGGCTGTACCCGACCGGAACAAATGAACAATGGTTCATCGCCTTGGTCCTGTCCGCCGTGGCAGGGGCTGGCACGTCCGCGCTGGCCGTGGACGCCACCTCTGCCATGGTGTTCATTCTGCCTGTTGGCGTGCCGACCATTGCGCGTCTGCTGCTCTCGGGCAATCCCCCGCTCCATATGGTGGGCATGTTGGCTGCGGTCTATCTGGTCTACCTGCTTTTCGCCGCGTGGCAGATGCAGAAACTGTTCCGAGACCTCACGGTGCTGCGCACCCGGGCGACCCATCAGGTCCTGGTGGACCATCTGACTGGCTTGCCCACGCGCAGCGCACCGGCGACGTCGTGGCCGTGGGCTATATCGACCTGGATGACTTCAAACAGGTCAATGACCGCCACGGCCATGCGGCCGGAGATGCGCTGTTGCAGGAGCTGGCCCGCCGCTGGCGCCAGGAACTCCGCGCGGCAGAACGTATCGCCCGCCTGGGAGGCGACGAGTTCGTCATCGTGATCGAAGACCTCAACCCGGACGCGCTGGAAGCGCAGATCCAGGCCGTTGCCACCCGCATCCACCGTGCCGTCGAGACAACATTTTCGGTGACGGGGGCCGCGGCGGCACAGGTGGGGATGACCATGGGCGTGGCCTGCTATCCAGCAGGCGGTGTTGACGCCGACATGTTGCTGCGCCAGGCAGATGCCGCGATGTACCACAACAAACAGCGCAAATCGGTGCGTGCGCGGTGGTGGTGCGTCAGCCAGAGCACTTCGCCGCGCTGAGCAAGAGCCCGACTCAGGTCGCCCACACGCGCGGCGTGCAGGCGCGCAAATCCCATGCCTCATGCCGCCACGCCGTCCAGACGTCGCGCAACAGCGCGGCGACGGGCTCGATCCGGTGGGCCAACACGCGCAGGGTGATGACTTGCGGGTTTGGAGCCGTCGCACCAGCCAGCAACCCAGGGTGACCAGCGGCGGCGATGCC
>JBAUTC010000101.1:0-1624 GCA_049582025.1 Thiomonas sp. | reverse complement strand
CACTGGCGAACACCCAGCCGTTTGCGGTCGAGTTGTTCGGTCGTCGGTACATCTTTGCCCACAACGGTGACCTGCCGGATATCGAACGTGCCATGCCCCTGGCACGTGCTGCACACCGCCCGATGGGGCAAACCGACTCCGAGCACGCCTTCTATGCCCTCATGCAAGCGCTGACCGCGCAGGATAAACTGAGCCATGGTGCCGATCTCAGGCGCCGCATCGAGCTGATTTCGGACTTTGCCGCCAGATTGCGCGCCATCGGCCCGGCAAATTTCCTGTTCACCGATGGCGATCTGCTGTTCGCCCATGCGCATCGCCGCCTCAGCCATCCGAGCAACACCTGGGTTCCCGGCCTGCACATGCTCGTGCGCGAAGCCGCCAGCGAACACCAGGTGCGTGCGTCCGGTCTACACATCCAGGGGCGGGACGACAAACCTGCGCCAGCCGTGATGCTGGCCAGTGTGCCGCTCACGCCGGAAGTCTGGGAGCCGTTGCCCGAAAACACGCTGCTGGTGTTGCAGCAAGGCCGCCTGATCGCCCGTGTAACAAGCTGAACCACGGGGTCAAGACCGTTGCAAACCGACACCGCCGCATTCTTGCCGGCTGATAAAGTTTCGCCTGCCCCGATAAGTGAAAAAAACGCATGAATACCGGACGATCCCGCTTGCTTCCCCTCATTCTTCTGGCGTGGCTCGCGCTGGCCCCGCGCATGAGCTGGGCGCTCGGCCTAGGTGGCGTATCGGATTGGGCCCAGACCACCTGGAACGCTGCCGTCGACACTACCCATACCGGGCAGGACGACCTCTATTTCAGCGGCTACACCTGGCACGATCCCCGCACCTACACTGCGGCAAAGCGCGCCACCCTGAACAGTCACGCCTGGGGAATTGGATGGGGACGCCACCGCTTCAATGCCGATGGCAATGAAGACATGGTCTATGCCATGATATTTTCTGATTCACACCGGAATGCCGAGCCCGTGGTCGGCTACGCCCACCAGTGGATGTTCAACAACGACGCGCCGGTGGGGTTCGGCCTGGGCTATACCCTGGCGCTCACCTCCCGCGCCGACATTTTCAAGAACATTCCCTTTCCGATCGTACTGCCCATCGCCTCCATCCGCTTTGGCAACCTCTCGATCTACGGCACCTTCATTCCCAAGGTGAACAACAAGTTGAACAACGGCAACGTCGCGTTCTTCTTCGGCCGCTACGCGTTCTGACACGTTGGAGGCCAAGCGCGCAGGGCACCGCGCTTTTACAATGGCCGGTTTCAAGCAGCGCACTCCCCCATCATGCCCCTGTCCCCCGTTCCAGACATCATTGCCGAGCTCAAGGCCGGGCGCATGGTCATCCTGGTGGATGAAGAAGACCGCGAAAACGAAGGTGATCTGGTCCTTGCGGCCGAGCACATCACTCCGCAGGCCATCAACTTCATGGCCACCCATGCGCGCGGCCTCATCTGCCTGACCCTCACCGCCCAGCGCTGCGGGCAACTCGGTTTGCGGCACATGGTGCAGCACAACGGCTCGTCGCATGGCACCGCGTTTACCGCCTCCATCGAAGCCGCCGAGGGCGTGACGACGGGCATCTCCGCCGCCGACCGCGCCCGCACGGTGCAGGCC
>JBAUTC010000100.1:0-7637 GCA_049582025.1 Thiomonas sp. | reverse complement strand
TCGATCACGAACCATGCCCCTGCCGCGTACTGCCCGGTGTTGCAGTAGACGATGCCGGGCGAGAGCCGGTGGACTCCGCCTCCAGCCAACACCTTGCGATACACATGCGCCGACAGAAAGCGCCACGAACCGTCGCCGGCATTGCGGTACAGCAGTTCCGCGGGCAAGGCCGAAGCCCCGGCCAGACGCCCCCCGACCGGAACCACGGGCGTGTGCTCCAGTCCGGCGAACTGCGCCAGCGGGCGTGCATCCAGCAGCAGCTTGTGGCCGCGCTGCGCAGCCTCCACGTCACCGGTCGTTGCCAACAGCGCCGGATTCGGCGCCTGAGCCTTCCACTTGCTGGAGCTCATGGGCGCAATGGCGTCGGTATCCACGTCATACCCCGCTGAAATCCAGGAGTGCATCCCGCCATTGAGAATCGCAATCTGCTCTGCGGGCACGCCGAACACCTGCAACTCCCAGGCAAAAAATGCCGCCTCCTGCAGGGACGTTGCGTCATCGCCTGTGGGCACGATGACAATGGGCTTGCCCTGCTCCAGTTGCACTGCTTGCATGCTCTCCTCGAACTCTTTGGCCGTTGGCAGCATGAAATCGATCGTCTTGCCGTCGATGACATGCTTTTGCCGCAAGCCCCAGAAGTTCACCGACAGCGCATCAGGAATGTGCCCGCCGACTTGTTCGAGCACCTTCTGTCCTCCTTTGGTGGTACTGAACTTCGGATCGTCGGTCAGCGACCCCAGGCTGTCGCGGATATCGACGATCTGCACTTGTTTGGCATGATCGTGCAGCCAGGGCGGCGTGACCAGCGGGCCGGGCAGCACCGCAGCATGGGCAGTCGTCGTGCAGACCACAAGCGCAAACGCCAGTGCCCCCAGCCAGCCTTTTGCCTGGCTCTTGTCACTTCTTGTCATGAGACTCCTCCATTTGTAATAGTTTGGGGAGCCGATTATGAAGGCAATTTCTATAACAAAAACAGGGAATAATTTGATTGACAGATATCGAATTTATGAATGATTCGACGCTGCGCTCTGCGGGCGCTCAGCTTTGCACGAGGCGCTTGGACCTGGCGATCGAGAACAACATCCCAGCGCCCAGCATCAGGGTGATGAGTGCGGTGCCCCCATAGCTGACAAAAGGCAGCGGCACACCCACCACCGGCAGGATGCCCGAAACCATGCCCATGTTGACAAAGGCGTAGATGAAATAGATTAGGGTGATCGACGCTGCCAGCAATCGCGAGAACAGCGTGGGAGCGTTGGCCGCGATCATCAGCCCGCGCGCGATGAAAAAGGTGTAGGCCGCCAGCAGAGTGAGGTTGCCTGCCAGCCCCCATTCCTCGGCCAGCACCGAGAATACGAAGTCGGTATGCGACTCCGGTACGAAGTTGAGGTGCGCCTGGGTGCCGTGCAGATAGCCCTGGCCAAATATCCCACCGGAGCCGACGGCAATCATGCTCTGGATGATGTTGAAGCCCTTGCCCAGCGGGTCGCTTTGCGGGTCGAGCAACATCATCAGGCGCTGGCGTTGATAGTCGTGCATGAAATGCCACATGATTGGTGCACTGGCCGCAGCCAGTGCAAACAGCACGCCGATGACTCGCCAAGACAGCCCGGCGAAGAAGATCACAAACGACCCGGTGAACAGCACCAGCAGCGCGGTGCCGAGATCAGGCTGCTTCATGATGAGCGCCACGGGAACGACGAGCAGCAGCGCAGCGATGAAAAAATCCTTCACGCGAATGAACCCTTCGCGCTTCTGGAAGTACCAGGCCAGCATCAAGGGGACGGCGATTTTCATGATCTCGGACGGCTGCACCACGGTCACGCCGAGATCAAGCCAGCGGCGTGCGCCCTTGCGCACCAGACCGAACATGGCCGTGGTGATGAGCAGTGTGACACCCAAGGTGTAGAGCGGCACGGCGATCTGCATCAGCCGTCGAGGCGGCACTTGCGCAACGACAAACAGCACCAGAAAACCGATGGCCAGATTGCGCAAATGATCGCCAAACGGCACATGCGCGTCCTGCAGGGCGGAGAACAGCACGATGCAGCCAATGGCCACCAGCCACAACACCCCGGCGGCCAGCGGCACGTCGAACCCGGTGAGAAAAGGACGCACACGCCGCCAGAGCGGCGGGCGATTGAAGCTCACGCTCATAGCCGGACGCCCTCCTCCGCATCAGGATCATCGGCCCGCGCGCCGAACCGGGTGAACAGCGGCGCGCGCAGTCCGCCGACACAAGCCGTCTTTTGATAGTTGCCCAGCGTGTCGGCGTCGAACGCCGTGGTCCTGGCTCCCGCTGCGGCGGCAGGAACTGGTGCGACTGCCGATGCCGCCCCGGCGGGTGTTGAAGCGCCAGGCACCGGCGGCGGTTTCGCGCCTGGAATCGGCGACACTCCCTCGCGTTCTCCGGCGTAGGCGAACTGCACCGGTTTGGGCTTGGCCCCGCTGATCTTTTCGATCTCCTCATCGGTCGGGTAGAGCCCCAGAAGGTGATAGTCAAGCGCCTTGCGTGCAATCGGGGCGGCCGCGGCGCCGCCAAAACCGGCGTTTTCCACGATCATCGCCAGGGCAATCACCGGATTTTCCGCCGGGGCGTACACCACGTACAGCGCGTGGTCACGCAGGTGATGGGCAATGTCCTTGGCCTCATAGGTCTGGTTCTTCGCCATGGTGAACACCTGCGCCGTGCCGGTCTTTCCCGCGCTGACGTATTGCGCGCCCTTGAAGGCATCGGCCCCTGTGCCCCCCGTCTGGTTGACCGCGATCATGGCCTCATGCACCACCTGCCAGTAATCCGGATTCATAGCGATGCGCTGCGCCACCGGAGCCGCGACGGGCGTGAACTGGTGTGAGCGCGTGTCCTCGATGGCACGTACCACGCGAGGGGCGTATCGCGTGCCCTTGTTGGCCAACGTGGACAGGGCCGTGACCATCTGGATGGGCGTGAAGGTGTTGTAGCCTTGGCCAATCCCCAGGCTGATGGTGTCACCGGGATACCAGACCTTCTGCTCCGGGCTGCGAAACACGCGGCGCTTCCATTCCCTGGACGGCAGCACGCCCTTGGCCTCGCCCTGGAGATCAATGCCGGTGGCCTGACCAAAACTGAACTGTCCGGTGTAGTGGTACATGCCATCCACACCCCAGTCGTGCGCCACCATGTAGAAATACACATCGCACGACACTTGAATGGCCTTGTGCATGTTGACCACGCCATGCCCGCCCGGCGCATCGTCGCGAAAGCGGTGACCGGCGAACATGAAATAGCCCGGGTCCTGAAAGCTCCATTGCGCCGTGCGAATGCCGTCGGTCAGGGCACCCATCGCCAGATAGGGCTTGTATGTCGAGCCCGGTGGAAAGGTGCCCCGCAGCACGCGGTTGAGCAGAGGACGGTCTGGGGAAGTGTTGAGCGCATCCCAGTTGGCCTGGTCGATGCCGTCGACGAACAGATTGGGGTCGAACGTGGGCATGGAGACGAATGCCAGCACTTCGCCGTTGCGCGGGTCGATGGCCGCGCAAGCGCCGCGCCGCTTACCGTACAGGTCCTCGATCAGCTTTTGCAGGCGGATATCGACCCCGAGCAGCAGATTCTGCCCCGGCGTTGCCGGCGCGGTGTTGATTTTGCGCACCGGACGTCCGGTGGAATTGACCTCCACCTCCTCGTAGCCGGTGATACCGTGCAGCTGCGACTCGTACGCCTGCTCCACCCCCAGCTTGCCGATGTGGTCGGTGCCACGGTAATTGGATGCGTCATCGCTTTCGTCGATGCGCTGCTGCTCGGCCTCGTTGATGCGGCCGATATAACCCAGCAGGTGACAGCCCAGCGTGCCCAGCGGGTAGTTGCGAAACAGCCTTGCCCGCACGTTCACCCCGGGAAAACGAAAGCGCTGCGCCACGAAGCGCGCGACCTGATCATCGGAGAGCTTGTTGAGAATGGGCAGCGGCTGAAAGCGCCGCGACTGCCCGAGCAGATTGTTGAAACGTCGCTCGTCGAACGGCGTGATGGGCACGATGGCCTTGAGCGCATCGATGGTGTCCTGCAACTTGCCCCTGACCTTGGACACCGTGATTTCCAGCGTGTAGGCGGCGTAATTGTTCGCCAGGATGATGCCGTTGCGATCGAGGATCAAGCCGCGCTGCGGCGGGATGGGCACCAGCGCGACGCGGTTGTCCTGCGCCTGGGTGGAGAACTGGCGATGCCGCACTACCTGCAGCCAGAGCCAGCGCCCGATCAGCAACGCAAAACTCAGCACCACCACGCAGGCGGCGAGAATAAGGCGGCGGCGGAAGCGGAACAGCTCGCGTTCGATATTGCGCAGTTCGGTCATTGCACAGGCGGGTCAAACACAGTTCGAACAGGTCGGACGCTCAAGGTTCAGCGGCGCGGCTTTCATAGCGGACGATTCTGGTCGGAATCGGGCGCACGGCGTTGCGGTGCCAACAGTAACCACGCCAGTAGCGGCCACAACGCGGCCTGCACAAGGGGCGCGAGCAAAAAGCTCCATCCGGGAAAGCTGCCACCCGCCCACATCCCCACCACCAGCAGCAGCAGTTGCGCCCCCAGGAACAGCGGCAACACATGCAGGGCCTGCTGCAGGGCCGGGAACCACAGCATCCGGCGGTGGATGCTGATGGCGAAATAGCTCAGCACCGTATAGGCCAGCGCGTGCTGACCCAGCACCGAACCCTGCTGCACATCGACTGCCAGCCCCAGCGCGAACGCCACAGCCATACCGACCCGGCGCGGCTGGTGCACATTCCAGAACACCAGCGTGAGAGCGACCAGATCCGGCATCCAGGGAATACGGCCGAGTGGCAGGAAATTCAGCAACAGGGCCACCAGCAGGCTGAGTGCGATGAACCAGGGCCTCACCGGCAGAAGCAGCACCTCGCGCGCGCCACCGGCAGGCGCACGTGCGGTCGGCATGGCATGCAGGTCGGAGCGGCGGCGGCGCGGACGCAACATCAAGACGGCTCAGCGAATCGAGACCTGGTCAGCGGCGGATGGCGCATGGTGCTGCGCGGCCTTCGCCTTGTCCGCAACCGCCTCGGGGGTGGGCGCCAGCGGGGTCAGGGGCTTCAGAACCAGCACATGCCGACCACCTTCCACGTCGGCCAGGGGCACGCACATCACTTGGGCAAATGCGGTCTCGCGGTGTCGCACCACCGCCGTGACCCGCGCCACGCGCAGGCCCGCGGGGTAAATGCCGTCCACGCCGCTGGTCACCAGCCGGTCGCCAACGCGCACATCAGCTGCGGCGGGCATCCAGCGCAATTCCAGCCCGCCTTGCCCCAGTCCGGGCTCGCCGTACAGCACACCGCGCTCGCCCGTGCGCTGGTTCTGCACGGGGACCACGGCATTGCGGTCGGTGATCAGGGTCACCTCGGCGCGCCAAGGGTAGTCGCGCGTGACCTGTCCAAGCAGCCCGGTTTCGTCGATCACCGGCGAGCCGGCCTCGACCCCCTGGTGGCTGCCTCGGTCGATCACCACGGTGCGGCTGAACGGATCGCTTGCCTGCGCACTGATCTGCGCCGCCACCGACTTGGGCGGCAGGCTTTGCCGAAGTTGGAGCAGGGTGCGCAGGCGGTTGTTCTCCTGCCGCAATTGCGCTTCGAGCTGTGCCTGCAGTGACAACGCCAAATTGGCGCGCTGCAAACGGTTGATTTCCTGCTGCGCGCGGGCAGGAGATTCGAGATAGGCGCCCAGCTCCTGTGACCAATCCACCGGGGCTTGCGCTGCACGCTGCAGCGGGTAGATCGCCACGGACAAGGCCTGGCGCAGCAGCGGCGTGACCTTGAAGCGCGCGTCCAGCGCCATCAGTAACACGGCCAGCGCAGAAAACAGCACCAGGCGCGTGAGCGCAGAAGGCCCCTGCCGGAAAAACGGCGGGGGTGAGCGCTCAAGTGTGCCGTAGGCCATGGAGACTAGTTGAAACACAGGGCGAACCGCCCGAAGCGGGGCCGAGCCACGTAGGCCCACCCCGTGAAAACACGCCGATTATTCCGAAGTGAAAATGGTGCCCAGACGGTCCATGCGCTCCAGCGCCATGCCGCTGCCGCGGGCCACGCAGGTGAGCGGGTCTTCAGCCACCAGCACGGGCAGGCCGGTTTCCTCGGCCAGCAGGCGGTCGAGGTCACGCAACAGCGCGCCGCCGCCGGTAAGCATCATGCCGCGCTCGGCGATGTCGGCGCCGAGTTCAGGCGGGGTCTGCTCCAGCGCATTCTTCACCGCGGAGACGATCTGATTGAGCGGATCGGTCAGCGCTTCGAGAATCTCGTTGCTGGAAATGGTAAAGCTGCGCGGCACGCCTTCGCTCAGGTTGCGGCCTTTCACTTCCATTTCCCGGACTTCGGAGCCGGGGAAGGCGGAGCCGATTTCCTTCTTGATCGCCTCGGCGGTGGGTTCGCCGATGAGCATGCCGTAGTTCCGACGGATGTAATTGATGATGGCTTCGTCGAACTTGTCGCCGCCCACGCGCACGCTGCCCTTGTAGACCGTGCCGCCCAGACTGATGACGCCAACCTCGGTGGTGCCGCCACCGATGTCAACGATCATCGATCCCGTGGCCTCGGACACGGGCAGGCCAGCACCGATGGCTGCGGCCATGGGTTCCTCAATCAGGTACACGTCACTGGCGCCCGCGCCCAGCGCGGATTCGCGAATGGCGCGGCGTTCCACCTGCGTGGAACCGCAGGGCACGCAGATGATGATGCGCGGACTGGGCCGGAACATCCGGGTGTCGTGCGCCATCTTGATGAACTGCTTGAGCATCTGCTCCGTCACCGTGAAGTCGGCGATCACGCCGTCTTTCATGGGGCGGATGGCCTCGATGTTGCCCGGCACCTTGCCCAGCATCTGCTTGGCTTCCTTGCCCACGGCCTGAATGGTCTTCTTGCCGCTGGGACCGCCTTCGTGGCGGATGGCAACGACGGACGGCTCGTCGAGCACGATGCCCTTGCCCCGCACATAAATCAGGGTGTTGGCGGTGCCAAGATCGATCGCCAGATCCGTCGAGAAATACTGCCGAAATGTTCGGAACATGGAATGTGAGGGGCCCGACGACGCGCCCGAATTTCTGGTGATGTTTGAAAAAAGCAACAAGCGGGCTTGATTTCGCAGCCCAATCGCGCGCGCCAAATCAGGGCATCATAACTGAAGCATCAGCATAAAATGCCGAATTCTGTCTATAAAAACGGGGGACTTCCCCGGTGCCGCGGGCATGCGTTTCGAGCCCGCCCGGCTTCTGTGTCTGGCCTCTGATTCCCACCATGTCCCTCACCCTTCCCGATATCGATCGACTGGCGCAACTCGCCCGGCTCGACCTGTCCGCCACTGAGCGCGAACACATGCTCACCGATCTGAACGCGTTCTTTGCCGTGGTTGAGCAAATGCGCGCGGTGGAGACCGCAGAGGTCACGCCACTGGCGCATCCGCTGTCTGCGGTGCAGGACATGCCGCTGCGCCTGCGCCCCGACGCCGTGACCGAGGGCAACATCCGCGACGCCGCGCTACGCAACGCCCCCGACGCGCAGGACGGCCTTTTTCTCGTGCCCAGGGTGATCGAATGAGCGCCCCCGACTTGTCGACCGCCGACCTGCGCACCCTGGCCGCCGCGCTGACCGCGCGCCAGGTCTCC
>JBAUTC010000099.1:0-7546 GCA_049582025.1 Thiomonas sp. | reverse complement strand
CCCCTGCGCCATGGGGCTGGCCACGCCGGCGGCCATTCTGGTGGGCAGCAGCCGGGCGGCGGAAATGGGCGTGCTGTTCCGCAAGGGCCAGGCGCTGGAATCGCTGTCGCGCATCGACACCGTGCTGCTCGACAAGACCGGCACGGTGACCCTGGGGCGGCCCGCGCTCACTGCACTGCACAGCCATCTGGATGACGACGCGGCGTTGCGCCTGGCCGCGGCGCTCGAAGCCGACTCCGAGCACCCTCTGGCCCGTGCCGTGCGCGAGGCGGCAACGCAGCGCAAACTGGAGATCCCTCAGGTGCAAGACTTCGCCGCCATCCCCGGCTACGGCGTCCGCGCCATGCTCGACGGCCAGCCGTTGCTGCTCGGCACACGCCGTCTGATGCAACGGGAGAGCGTCGCATTGGGGACGTTCGCCGCACAGGCCGACGCGCTGGAAGCACAAGGTCAGACTGCCGTGTACCTGGCCCAGGGCGGCGCTTTGGTGGCGGTGCTGGGCATTTCCGATCCCATCAAACCCGATGCAGCCGCCGTGGTGCAGGCGCTGCGCCAGCGCGGCCTGGACGTCGCCCTGGTGACCGGCGACGCGCAGCGCACGGCCCAGGCCGTGGCACAGACACTGGGGATCGTTCAGGTGCATGCCGAAGTGTTGCCGCAAGACAAGGCGGGCATCGTCTCCGGGATGCAAGCCGCCGGGCACCGCGTGGCCTTCGTCGGCGACGGCCTGAACGACGGCCCGGCGCTGGCACAGGCCGACGTCGGGCTGGCGCTGGCCAGCGGCACCGACGTTGCCATCGAAGCTGCCGACGTGAGCCTGACCCGCGGCGACCTCGCCACCCTGCCCACCGCCATCGACACTGCCCGCCGCACCCTGCGCACCATTCACGGCAACCTGTTCTGGGCCTTCGCCTACAACGTGGTGCTCATTCCCCTGGCTGCCGGCGTCGCCGCGCCCTGGGGCGTGCACCTGCACCCCATGCTGGCCGGCGTGGCGATGGGCCTGTCGTCCGTGTTCGTGCTCGGCAACAGCCTGCGGCTGAAGCGCCTTCGGGCCTGGGTGCCGGGCAACACCCGCAACGCCTCGGCCGGCCCGCAATCCAATCCGATTCCCAACCTCACCTGAAGGAGCCTCTCCATGCCATCCATCGTGTTTTCCGCCCAAGCCTGCTGCGCGTTTGACGACGCCATCGCCCGCACCACCGAAGCGCTGAAGGCGCAAGGCTTCGGCATCATCAGCGACATCGACGTCTCGGCCACACTCAAGGCCAAGCTCGGGGTGGATCGTCCGCCCTACCGCATCCTCGGTGCCTGCGCGCCAGGCTACGCGATGAAGGCGCTGGACTTCGACCCGCACATCGGCGCGCTGCTGCCCTGCAATGTGGTGGTGCGGGAGGACGCAGCGAACAAGCAGATCGTGGTCGACTTCATGAACCCCACCTCGGTGCTCGGACTGATCGACAAGCCGGAAGTGCACGCCATTGCCAAGGAAGTGTGCGAAAAACTCATGAAGGTGCGCGACGCACTGGACCAAACCACCTGACCCGCGCATTGACGGCAACCAACCCACGGAGATTTTTCATGAGCACAGTGCAACTCGACATCACCGGAATGACCTGCGGCCACTGCGTGGCTGCGGTGACCAAGGCGCTCAAAGCCGTGCCCGGCACGCAGGAGGCGCAGGTCGACTTAGCCAGCGGTACCGCCACCGTTCAGGGCAGCGCCGCCCCCGCGACGCTGGTCAAGGCAGTGACCGATGAAGGCTACGGCGTGCAGGTCAGAGACTGATCACACACCCCGCGCCCGTTCGGCGCGGAACCGGGTGACGAAGGCGTCGAACGTGCCGGCTTCGAGCGCGGCGCGCATCTCGCGCATGAGCTGCAGGTAGTAATGCAGGTTGTGCGTGGTGGCGAGCATGCCGAACAGCATTTCGCCGCAGCGGTCCAGGTGGTGCAGATAGGCCCGCGAGAACTGTCGGCAGGTGGCGCAGGTGCAGGTCTCGTCCAGCGGGCGCTCATCCAGTTTGAAGCGGGCGTTGCGGATGCGCAGGTCGCCATAACGCGTGAACAGGTGCCCATTTCGCGCATTGCGGGTGGGCATGACGCAGTCGAACAGGTCGATGCCCGCGCTCACCCCATCCACCAGATCTTCCGGTGTACCCACGCCCATGAGGTAGCGCGGCTTGTGCGTCGGCAGGCTGGGAGCGGTGTGGCGAAGCAGGCGCAGCATGTCCTCTTTTGGTTCGCCTACGCTCAGGCCGCCGATGGCGTAGCCCGGCAGGTCGAGCGCGACCAGACCGTCGAGCGAGGCGTCGCGCAGATGCTCGAACATGCCCCCCTGGACGATGCCGAACAGCGCGTTGGGGTTCTCCAGCCGGGCGAATTCGGTCTTGCAGCGCGCGGCCCAGCGCAGCGAGAGTTCCATCGACTCGCGCGCCTCCAACTCGGTGGTGATGTGCTTCTGTCCGCCGCGCTCCACGTCGTAAGGCGTGCATTCGTCGAACTGCATGACGATGTCGGAATTGAGCACCGTCTGGATCTGCATGCTCACTTCCGGGGTGAGAAAGAGCTTGTCGCCGTTGACCGGCGAAGCGAAACGCACGCCCTCCTCGCTGATCTTGCGCATCGCTCCCAGGCTCCACACCTGGAAGCCGCCGCTGTCGGTCAGGATCGGCCGATCCCAGCCGATGAAACGGTGCAGGCCGCCGAACTGCCGCACCACCTCCAGCCCCGGCCGCAGCCAGAGGTGAAAGGTGTTGCCCAGGATGATCTGCGCGCCTGCATCTTTGAGGCCGTCAGGGGTGATGCCCTTGACCGTGCCGTAGGTCCCAACGGGCATGAACTGCGGAGTGTCGATGACGCCATGATTGAGGGCGAGGGTGCCGCGGCGCGCCTGGCCTGCGGTGTGGTGAACGGTGAATTGCAGCATGGGCCACATTGTTTCAGAGTTGCCGTCGCGAAGGACGCTTGATCCGCTACCCTATTGCCCACATCAACACCTTGTTCCATGACCGCCACGCCGTCATCGCCCGACAACACGCCAGCCGCATTCACCTGGATTGCGCAGGATGGGCGGGCACAAAGCCGCCTGTGCCGTCTGCAGGGCAACTGGACCGCGAACGGCCTGCGCCACAAGCCCGACACCCGCCTGCCCGCGCAGACACGGCACGTCACCCTTGAACTCGGCGCCACCACGCTGGACACCGGCGGCGCGCTGCTGCTGGCGCGCAGCATCGCGCAGTGGCAAGCCAGTGGGGCGGCAGTGGACACCAGCGGTCTGAGCCAGACGCAGCAGCAGTTGCTCGACCTCGTCAGCAAACGTGCCTTGCCACTGCCGCCCACCACACGCCCTCTGGGACTGCTGGGCGACATCGGCCGTGCCACGCTGACCGCACTGGACGAACTGCGCGCGTTGCTGGCTTTCGTTGGCGAACTGGCCTGGCGCGGCGGCCCCATGCTGGTTCAACCCTGGCGCATCCGCTGGCGCGAGGTGATCAACGAGATCGACGCCGCCGGCCTGCGCGCTGTCGGCATCATCGGCCTGCTGTCCTTTCTCATCGGCATGGTGATGGCCTATCAGGCCGGGGCCACGCTGGCCACGTATGGGGCGAACATACTCATTGTCAACCTGGTGTCCATCATCACCCTGCGCGAGCTCGGGCCGCTGCTCACCGCCATCCTGGTCGCCGGGCGTACCGGTTCGTCGTACACCGCACAGCTCGGCACCATGCGCATCACCGAGGAGGTGGATGCCCTTCGCGCGCTTGGCCTCTCACCCTTCGAGGTCCTGGTGCTGCCCAAGGTGATCGCCCTGCTCATCGCCCTGCCGCTGCTGGCGCTGTTCGCCAACGCGATGGGGCTGATTGGCGGCGGAGTGGTCGCCGCAGTGGGCTACGGCGTGCCGTTCAGCGAGTATGTCGCGCGCATTCCGCAGGTGGTCGGGCTCCAGACCCTGGTGCTCGGTCTGGTGAAGGCGCCGGTGTTCGCCGTGGTCATCGCCCTGGTGGGCTGCATGCAGGGCTTGCGCGTCTCGGGCAGTGCGGCGGCAGTGGGTCGCGCCACCACGGTCAGCGTGGTGCAGTCCATCTTTCTGGTGATCGTGATCGACGCCAGCTTTTCCGTCCTCTACAACCTGCTGAACCTATGAGCGCGGCGGACCTGGTCATCGACGCCCGAGGCATCATCAACCGCTTTGGCGACGTTGTGGTCCACGACGGCCTGGACCTCCAACTCCCACGCGGCGCCATCATGGCGCTGGTGGGCGGGTCGGGCTCGGGCAAGACAGTCCTGGTACGCAGTCTGCTGCTGCTGCGCGCACCCAATGGCGGCACGCTGCGCCTGTTCGGGCAGGACGCACTGGCCGCTGACGACGCGCAGCGGCAGGCGCTGCGCCAGCGCATTGGCGTGCTGTTTCAGGGTGGTGCGCTGTTCACCGGCCTGACCGTGCTGGAAAACGTGCTGCTGCCGCTGCGCGAGCAAGGTCTGGTGGACAGGCATCTGCTGCCCGACCTGGGCATGCTCAAGATCGGCCTGGCCGGACTGCCCGCCGACGCGGCGCACAAATATCCGGCCGAGCTGTCCGGCGGCATGGTCAAGCGCGCGGCGCTGGCCCGCGCCCTGGCACTCGACCCGGAACTGCTGGTGCTCGATGAACCCACCTCGGGGCTGGACCCGATCGGCGGTGCGGCGTTCGACCAGCTCATCCGCGAGCTGCGCGACCTGCTCGGCCTGACCATCCTGCAGGTGACACACGACCTGGACTCCATCTGGCATGGCAGCGACACGGTGGCGTTTCTGGCCCGCAAGACAGTGCTCGCCATCGGCTCGGCAGCAGAGCTGGCGCAGCGTGACGAGCCCGAACTCGTTGCCTACTTCCGCGGAAGCCGCTCAGCGGCCTATCTGCACGAATTCACCTCACGGGGGTAGCATGGAATCCAAAGTCAACTACACCGCCGTCGGCCTGTTCGTGGTCATTCTGAGCGCGCTGCTCGGTGGCTTGGGCTGGTGGCTGGCCACGGGCGGCAAGCAGGCCGCCACCACGCCCTACCTGATCTATGCCACCGACAACGTCAGCGGTCTGAAGACCGACAGCAATGTGCTGTATCGCGGTGTCACCGTGGGCAAGGTCGCCAGCATCGAGATCGACCCGAGGAACCCTGCGCTCATCCGCATCCAGGTGGACATCGACAGTGACGTCCCGGTGCGCGACGACACCGTGGCACAGCTCAGCCCGCTGGGAGTCACTGGGCTGTCGGCAATCAACCTCATCGGTGGATCGTCCGCCACGCCGCTGCCCACGCGGCCCGGCGAACCCAATCCGGTCATTCCCTACAAGCCCTCGGTGTTCACGCAGATTGAAGGCGGCATCAATGATGCGGCCATCACTCTGGCGCGCATCAGCCAGCGGGTGGACATGCTGCTCAGCCCGGCCAATTTGCAGTCCTTCAGCGACACCCTGCGCAATCTGGAAACGCTCTCCAAAACCCTCGCCGCCAATCAGGACGACATCAACCAGATGTTCGCGAACGGGCGCCAGACCAGCGTCAACCTGAACCGCATGAGCGCGCAGGGCAGCGCCCTCATGCGGCAAAGCCAGGATCTGGTACAGCGGCTCGATGGCGTGTCCAGCCAGCTAGGCGCGCTGCTGCCGCAGATCGGCGCCGCTGCCAGCAGCGTGACCCAAGCGGGAAATACCACCACGGCATTCACTGCCGCGGGCACACAGGCCATGACCCAACTCCAAACCCGTACCCTGCCTGAAGTGAACGCCTTGGCACGCAACCTGCAGCAACTCAGCACCCAACTCGGCGCCCTGACCGAGAATCTCAAGAACAATCCCAGCCAACTGCTCTATGGCCCGGCCTTACCGCCGCCGGGCCCGGGTGAAAAGCCATGACCGCATTGCCATTTTCGCGTCTCCGCCGCAGTGCCCTGTCCGGAATTTTTGGATTCGGGAGCCTGGCGCTGGCTGCGTGCTCACTGCCCGTCAACCATCAGCCGATGCAGCAAAGCTATCGCCTGACGGCTCCTTCAATCCGCACGGCGCCGCTGCCCCAGCCCACTGTGGTGCGCTTGCTCCCGGTGCGCGCCAGCGCCGGGTTTCAGTCCAGCGCGATGATGTACAGCCGCAGCCCGGACACTCTGGAGCCCTACCGCGACAGCCGCTGGCTGGCCGCCCCCGCGCAGCTCTTCGGCGAGACCATCGCCCGCGCCCTGGGCGAGCAGCCCTGGGTCACCGCGGTGCAGCAGCGGACGGTACTGGTGAACGCGCCGTGGACGCTGCACTGTGGCCTGAACCGGCTCGAACATGATGTGCGCGAGGGCAAGGGCACGGTGCACTTGGATTTCACCTGCGAACTGGTGGACCAGCACACCAGCCGCATTACCGCCCATTGGCGCTTCGACAGCCGCAAGCCCATCGCGGTGAACGACGCCGCGCACTTCGCGCAGGGCGCACAGGCCCTGCTCAATCAGGCGCTCGTCGGCATCGTGCAACACACCCGCGCCGCTGTGGAGTCAGCACAGACTGCAGACAAACCAGCGAGTTGATCGGCTCAACACTGTTCGTGCGCACTCCAGGCCACGGCCTCGAAGTCGCCCTGGCTCATGTATTGCGGCACATATTCGCCGCGGTGCAGTTGCAGGTGGCGGAAAAACGCCCGCAGATTATTGCGTGAGCCGCGTTCCAGGTCCTCGTACACCGTCAGAATTTCCGGCTGGCGCGCACGGCTGTGGGCTTCGACCAGATCAAAAATATCGAGCTCCTCGATCAGCAGGCCGACCTTGATGGCGTCGAGTTCACTGCGCAGGCCGCTTTCCACCAGGCGGGTGTACAAGACCTGGAAGTCGGGAGAGCGAAACTCACCGACCGCCAAACCCTGAGCCGGATCGGGCAGGTCGTAATGCGTCAGCAGCGCGGCGATGGCATCCATATGCGCCTGCTCCGCGCCGCTGATGTTGACAAAGGGCCGCAGGCCCCAACGCTCACCGAGTTGCAGGTAGACGTCGCGGGCGATCTTTTCTTCCTCGCGCATGTGCAGCAGATCATGCTCTGCCTCGGTGCTCAGGGTCTGCGGGGTGTGCGACGCGATGCGCTGGCGGATGAGCGCCATGTGTTCGATGCGATGTTGATGCCGGTCCTGCATGAACCGCGGGCTGAGTAACTGTTCCATCGTGGTCCTCCTCGTAAAGGTCCACGGATTTTGGGAACATGACGCCAAGAGGGCTTTGTGTCAGCGCAAATCCGCGTCCGATTCTTCCTGGCGCGTCAACCACATGGCATCGCCGTAGCTGAAAAACCGGTAACGCTCGGCGATGGCATGGGCGTACGCGGCGCGAATCGTCTTCATGCCCGCAAATGCCGACACCAACATGAGGAGGGTGGACTTGGGCAAGTGAAAGTTGGTCAGCAAGGCGTCGACCACGCGGAAGCGATAGCCCGGGGTGACGAACAACGCCGTGTCGCGCGCACCCGGCAGCACGCTGCCGAAGGGCGCGCCCGCAGCTTCCGCCGCCAGCGCAGCCGATTCGAGCGCACGCATCGCGGT
>JBAUTC010000098.1:0-3614 GCA_049582025.1 Thiomonas sp. | reverse complement strand
CTGGACATGGCTGTATTTCCTATTTGATGTCAATCAAGCAATTTTAGGGGTGCTTTGCATTTGCTGCGCGAGAGGGCAAAGTCCACCGCTGACACGCTCGATTCCCGCCAGGTCGCGCGCACTGAACACGCCTCGGTAGCCCTGCGCCCTCAGCAGGGTGCGCACCGCATCTGCTTGATCGTAGCCATGCTCCAGCAGCAGCCAACCTTCCTCGCGCAGAAAGCCCTTGGCTTGCGCGACGATATGCCGGATGTCGTCCAGGCCATCGGCATTGGGGCGTTGGCCGGTGAGCGCCAGGGCGGGCTCATGGTGCAGTGCAGGCAGGTGCGGATCACCTTGCGCGACATACGGCGGGTTCGACACAATGCAATCAAAGCGCGGCGACTCCGCGTGTGTTCGCAGTGCGGTGAACCAGTCGGACTGAATGAAACGCACAGCGCCTGCGCTGCGTTGCGGATCGAGCAGGCGCTGTGCGTTGCCCTGGGCGACGTCGAGCGCTGTCCGACTGGCATCCAGCGCCCAGACCTGGGTCTGCGGACGGGCATGTGCAATGGAAATGGCAATCGCGCCGCTGCCGGTGCCCATGTCCAGCAAGCTTGGTGTGGAGAGGTGCGGTAGGGCGTCGAGCTTCTGCAAAGCGAGTTCCACCAGCAGCTCTGTATCGGGGCGCGGGATGAGCACATCCGGCGTGACTTGAAACGTCAATCCATAAAACTCCCGCTGCCCCAGCACATAGGCGATCGGCTCACCTGCGCGCAGCCGGGCGGAGAGGGCGCTCAGCCGTTCCAGTTCAGCGGCGTGGATCTCTCGCTCGGGGTGTGCCGCCTGTTGCGCGCGGCTCAAGCCCAGCACCGCGCTGATGAGCACTTGCGCGTCCAGCCGTGCGAGACCGCTCGTGCGCGTCCAGTCAGCCAGGGCCGGCATTTCTCAGCCTTCGCCTAGTGCCGCAAGCTGAGCGGCCTGGTCTTCGGTCTGCAGGGCGGTGAGCAATTCGTCCAGATCGCCGTCGAGAATGGCGTCGATCTTGTAGAGAGTCAGGTTGATGCGGTGCTCGCTCACGCGTCCCTGAGGAAAGTTGTAGGTGCGGATGCGGTCGGAACGGTCGCCACTGCCGACCAGACTTTTTCGCGTTGCGGCCTCCTGTGCCTGCCTCGCCTGCCGCTCGCGCTCGGCCAGTCGCGCCGCCAGCACGGATAGCGCTCGCGCCTTGTTGCGGTGCTGCGAACGCTCGTCCTGGCATTCCACCACCAGCCCGGTTGGCAGGTGGGTGATACGGATGGCAGAGTCGGTCTTGTTGATGTGCTGACCACCGGCACCCGAGGCGCGAAAGGTGTCGATGCGCAACTCGGACGGGTTGATCTGTACGGCTTGCGCTTCATCCATTTCGGGCATCACCGCGACCGTTGCCGCGCTGGTGTGGATGCGGCCTTGGGTTTCGGTCTTGGGAACGCGCTGCACGCGATGACCGCCCGATTCGTACTTCAGCAGCCCATAAGCGCCGTCTCCCGCGATGCGCAGGATGACTTCCTTGTAGCCGCCCAGATCGCTGGGACTTTCGCTGATGAGTTCGGTCGACCAGCGTTTGCGCTCCGCGTAGCGCGTGTACATACGCAACAGATCGGCGGCGAACAGTGCAGACTCCTCGCCGCCGGTGCCCGCACGGATTTCCACGAATACATTGCGGGTGTCGTCGGGGTCGCGCGGAAGCAGCGCGACTTGCAACCGCGCTTCCAGATCGGTCAGCGCCGCGCGTGCGTCCTGGGATTCCTGCTGGGCCAGTTCCTTCATGTCAGGGTCGCTCAGCAGCGATTCTGCTTGCACAAGATCGTCGGTTCTCGTCTTGAATTGCACGAACAGCGCAACGATCGGCTGGAGTTCGGCAAGCTCCCGGGTCAGGCTGCGATAGCGCTCCATATTGGACGTGCAATCGGGCGCGGCGAGCAAGGCGTCGAGCTCACTTGCGCGGCGGTGCATCTGCTCCAGTTTGTCCAGCAGGGAAGGCTTCATGAAGGGCGGTTCAGGCGGTACTGCAAGGCGCGAAATCGTGCGCACGAGCGCACGGCCGAAGAAACTGCGGGCGGGGAGGGCGCTAGACCGACGTGTCCGACGAGGTGTCGGAATCGCCGCGGTGCGGGCAGAGAAAGACCCGCTCGACCGCTTGCGCCACCACCTGGCGGTGGGAAACATCGCCATGATGCAGCGCAGAGAACGCACCATGCAAAAACTTGTGCGACAGGCCGCGGGCAAGGGTGTCAAGTACGGCTTCAGGCGACTCACCGCGCGCCAGCAGGCGGCGGGCGCGCTCGATTTCGTGGGACTGCCATTGCTCGCTCTGTGACTGCAGGCGCTGGATTAAGGGCACCTGTGAGCGCAGGTCCAGCCATTCAAGAAACCCGTGCACCCGGTTTTCAATGATGGCTTCGGCTTGTTCGACGGCGGCCTGGCGCTTTTCTGTATTGCTACGCACCAGAGCAGACAGATCGTCCACAGAATAAAGGTAGACGTCGCGCAATTGCGACACTTCAGGTTCGATATCGCGCGGCACGGCCAGGTCGACCATCACCACCGGCTTGTGCCGACGCTGCTTGATGCTGCGCTCGGCGGCACCCAGACCAATGATGGGCAGGGTGCTTGCCGTGCTGGTGACGACCACATCGAATTCGGCCAGCCGCTGCGGCACGTCGGACAAGGGGATGGCTTCCGCACCGAAACGCTGTGCCAGACGGGTGCCACGCTCGACGGTGCGGTTGGCGATCACCATGCTTTTAGGTTGATGTGCCGCAAAATGAGTGGCCACCAACTCGATCATGTCGCCTGCGCCAATGAACAGTACGCGGCAATCGTTCAGGCTTTCGAACACGGTCTGTGCCAGATGCACGCTGGCCGCTGCCATGCTGACGGAATGCGCGCCGATCTCGGTATTGGTTCGCACCTCTTTGGCGACCGAGAATGTGCGCTGGAACATCTGGTTGAGGGTACTGCCCAACGCGCCGGAGTCTGAGGCCGCGCGCACAGCTTCCTTCATCTGCCCCAGGATCTGCGGTTCGCCAAGCACCATGGAGTCCAGCCCGCTGGCGACGCGAAACGCATGGCGCACCGTGCCGTCCTGCACCAGTCCGTAGCTGTGATCGGCCAGGTCGCCGAGATGCACATTGCGCTCGCTGGACAGCCAATGCAGCAGGCCATCACGCGGATCATTTTCAGCGGCGCAATAGATTTCGGTGCGGTTGCAGGTCGATAGAATGGCGGCCTCGACCGGACCGTTGCTGCGACCGGACAGCATGGATGCCTTCAGACGTTGCAAGGCTTCCACCAGAGTGTCGGCTGAAAACGCCAGACGCTCGCGAACCCCGACAGGCGCGGTTTGGTGGTTGAGTCCGATGGCGGCGAGCAACATAAGTAAATCGTGATTTTAAGAACTGTCGTGATTTCGCGCGACTGACCTAGATCAATCCACGAATGTTTCGATGCCCTTCCACGTTGACAGTATTCCTCATGGGGTTGCTGTGCGCATCAGGTCTAACGGCAGGTTCTTCACCATCCTGCATCCAAGTTAACCCACCTTTTTATCACGTTTCATGATGTCGATTTTTTTGCTTTGGTTTGTACAGACC
>JBAUTC010000097.1:0-1684 GCA_049582025.1 Thiomonas sp. | reverse complement strand
CCGCGCACTCCGCGCTGCAAGGCATGGCCGACCTGCGCGTGTGGCTGATGGCGCTGATCTACTTTTCCGTGGTCATCGGCCTGTACGGCCTGAGCTTCTGGCTGCCGCTGCTCATCAAATCCGCCGGAGTCACCGACCCGCTCTCCATCGGCTGGCTGGTGGCGCTTCCGTATGGCGTGTCGGTGGTGGCGATGATTGTGGTGGGGCGCAGCTCCGACAAGCGCCGCGAGCGTCGCTGGCACGTGGCCATTCCCGCGCTGCTGGGTGCCGTCGGGCTGGTGCTGTCCACTTTCTGGAGCAAGGACATCACACTGGCGATGGCTGCGCTGACTCTGGCCACCGTGGGCATCATGGTGGTGCTGCCGTTGTTCTGGGCGCTTCCGAATGCCTTTCTCGCGGGCACCGCGGCGGCGGCGGGCATTGCGCTGATCAATGCGCTGGGCAATCTGGCGGGTTTCTTCGGCCCGTCCATCGTCGGCTGGGTGAAACAGGCGACGCAGAGCACCAATGGTGGCGTTCTGGTGCTTGCCGGGTTCATGGTGTTATGCGCCGTGCTGGTGCTGTCCACGCCGAAAACGGTCAAGTAAAAAACGAAAAAAGCGCGCGGGGAGTCCGCGCGCCTTCGGCCTGTGCTGCGTGATCAGAGTTCGACTTGCAGACGGGTGGTGTTCTTGACTTCGTCAATCACGGCGAACGAGCGTGTTTCGCGCACGCCGGGCAGATTGGCAATGACGTTGGCGACAAAGTTGCGATACGCCGCCATATCGGCCACACGGACCTTGAGCAGGTAGTCGAAGTTCCCGGCCACCATATGGCATTCGAGAATTTCCGGGCGCACCTTGATGGCGGACTGGAATGACTCAAAGGTGCCCGGCACGGAGCGGTCGAGTTGCACTTCGACGAACACCATCAGCCCAGCGCCGAGCAGATCCGGGTTGAGGCGGCCTTCATAGCCCAGAATGAACCCGTCGCGCGTGAGCCGCTTGACGCGTTCGAGCACGGCAGTGGGGGAGAGGTTGACGAGCTGCGCCAGACGCAGGTTGGCGATGCGGCCATCCTCCTGCAGCAGGTTGAGCAGACGACGGTCGATGCGGTCGATACCGCCAATTTTCTCAGACATGGCGCGCCTCCATTGTGGATCCGGGAGACCGTGCTTGCAGCAGCAGAGAGTCCTTCATGGTGTTTGTGTGAACGGGTGAATTAGTAGAGGTTTGAATTTAGCGCATCAGTGTCAAGAAAGCATCATTTGAATGACAATCTCCCGACAACTTCCCCGAAATATGGGAGGGTGTTCGCCTGAAATGCGCACATTTGCCGTGAATTCGGCCCATACGCTTCAACCAAGGCCTGAACCAATTTTATGCAGCTGTCACTGGAGTCAATCGCATGGATGCGGGGGAAAGGCGACAGATTTAAGTCTTGAGATAATTGTGCACCACGCGGCCCAGGCCGAGAGTGAGGTCCGTGAGGATGTGCACGCCGGAGACGACTTCCAGCACCGGAAGCGTGGCAACCGGAGCGAGCGCGTGAGCGTGCAATTCCAACGCGGCGGGGCCTTCCCAGGCGCCTTTCACCACCAGATCTTCCAGGCCATATTGCACCAGTTCACAGATGCGTGGGGTGCAGTCCACATGCGGGATGATCTTGAGCAGGAAGTTGGGCTGCTGAAGCGAAGCTAGCACCT
>JBAUTC010000096.1:0-6365 GCA_049582025.1 Thiomonas sp. | reverse complement strand
ACCTTGGCAAGGTTGCGCTCTACCAACTGAGCTATTCCCGCGTAAAACAGCAATTATTGTCGCAATTACATTCTCTTGTCAAGAGTCCAATCGTTGAATTTTTCAGTGCAGTCCGCGTTCGTCCGGTTCGTCGACAGACGTGGCGATCACGCTCACAGGACGACCCTTGACGCGATGCCAGACGTAGAGCACGTAGCCCGAGATGCCATAGAGAACGAACAGTCCAAACAGCACGAGCGGCGGCTGATAAGCGATCAGACCGATGAGCAAGACAATCAGGAAAATGCTGATGAACGGCACGCTGCGGCGGAAGCTGGCGTCCTTGAAACTGTAGAACGGCACATTGGTCACCATGGTGATGCCGGCAAACAAGGTGATGACAAAACTGACCCATGCCACATGCGCGCCTTGGACGCCCGCATCGGTCATGATCCAGAGGAATCCCGCAACCAGCGCTGCCGCAGCCGGACTGGGGAGGCCCTGAAAATAACGTTTGTCGATCACGGCGACATTGGTATTGAAGCGTGCCAGACGCAAGGCAGCACCCGCGCAGTAGACAAACGCCGCCAGCCAGCCCAGTTTGCCGAGGCCGCGCAAGGACCATTCATACATGATGAGTGCAGGCGCCGCGCCGAACGACACCATGTCGGCAAGTGAGTCGAATTGCGCGCCGAATTCGCTCTGGGTATTGGTCATCCGCGCCACCCGACCGTCCAAGCTATCGAGCACCATCGCGGCAAAGATTGCTGTCGCCGCCGAGTCGTAACGCCCGCTCATCGCCATGACGACTGCATAGAAACCGCAGAACAAGGCGGCTGCCGTGAAAGCGTTCGGCAGCAGGTAAATGCCACGCCGGCGGCGATGATGTTCTGGTTCTTCGTCGGGATGGGGTGACTGGTAAGACGGCCCCGCAACGGCCTCTTCTTCCAAGGCTGGGTCCTGACCGGACGCTTCCGATAGAGCGGCCTGCTGTGGAAACTGCGCCACGTTATGCGGCATATTGGACCTCGTTGGAGTCAGGCATTTTCATGTCCTCGCGCTCAGTCGGCCAAGTCGGCCAAGATGGTGCTGCTTGCATAGACCTTGTCGCCAATTGACACGCGCGACTGCGAACCCAGCGGCAGATACACATCCACACGGGAACCGAAGCGGATAAAGCCGAAACGCTGCCCGCGTTTCACGCCTTCACCCGTCTTCACATAACAAAGAATTCGCCGCGCGATCAAACCGGCAACCTGCACCGCGGTGACCACGTGTCCTGCACTGTCGATCACCAGCGCATTACGTTCATTCTGTTCGGAGGCCTTGTCGAGATCTGCATTGAAAAACTTGCCTGGAAAATATTGCACTGCGCGCAGCGTCCCGTCGACTGGCGAGCGGTTCGAATGCACGTTGAACACGTTCATGAACACGCTGATTTTCAGCGCATCGCGCTGTGCGTAGGCATCAAACGCATGCTCAATGGCGACAATGCGCCCATCTGCAGGGCTGAGTACGGCCAACGGATCCATCGGGATGCGACGCGCAGGATCTCGGAAAAATTGCACGACGAAAATCGTCAGCAACCAGAGCGGCAACGACCACCAGAACCCTGCAAGCGCCCAGATGATGACGGAGAGCAGGACGCTGCTGGCAATAAAGGGCCAGCCTTCGCGGGCCAGAATGGGATGGGGATAAGTCATGGTGAGAGTTTAGTCGCCAGATGGCTGCAGCCATAAGCACAACACCCGGCGCAGGCCGGGTGTTGTTGAACAAGAGAACGAATGCTCAGTTCTTGGACTTGTCCACCAGCTTGTTGGCTTTGATCCATGGCATCATGGCCCGCAGCTTTTCACCGACCTGCTCGATCTGGTGGTCGGACGTCAGCCGGCGGCGTGACAACAAGGTGGGAGCGCCAGCGCGGTTTTCAAGGATGAAGCTCTTGGCGTATTCGCCGGTCTGGATGTCCTTGAGACACTGACGCATTGCATTCTTGGTGTCTTCGGTCACCACCCGCGGTCCGGTGACGTACTCGCCGTACTCCGCGTTGTTGGAGATGGAGTAGTTCATGTTGGCGATGCCGCCTTCGTAGATCAGGTCCACGATGAGCTTGAGTTCGTGCAGGCACTCGAAGTAGGCCATTTCGGGGGCATAGCCGGCCTCCACCAGGGTTTCAAAACCGGCCTTGATCAACTCGACGGTGCCGCCGCACAGCACGGCCTGCTCGCCGAACAAATCGGTCTCGGTTTCTTCGCGGAAGTTGGTCTCGATGATGCCGGCTTTGCCACCACCGTTGGCCACGGCGTAGGACAGCGCCAGATCACGCGCCTTTCCGGACTTGTCCGCGTGCACCGCAATCAGGTGCGGCACGCCGCCACCCTGGGTGTAGGTATTGCGCACGGTATGGCCAGGGGCCTTGGGGGCAATCATGATGACATCCAGGTCGGCGCGGGGTTGGACCTGGCCGTAATGCACGTTGAAACCATGTGCGAACGCCAGAGCAGCACCTTTTTTCATGTTCGGCTCGACGGCGTTGCGGTAGACCTCGGCGATGTTCTCGTCGGGCATGAGCATCATCACCACGTCGGCACCTTCAACCGCCTTCTCGACTTCGGCCACTTTCAGCCCAGCCTTCTTGGCCTTGTCCCAGGAGGCGCCGTTTTTGCGCAGGCCTACGGTGACTTTCACGCCGCTGTCATTCAGGTTCTGGGCATGGGCGTGGCCTTGCGAGCCATAACCCACGATGGTGACCTTCTTGCCCTTGATGAGGGAGAGATCGGCGTCTTTGTCGTAATACACGTTCATATTGGCTCCTGCTGTTAAAGGTCGGTGCACTGGGCGCGACGAAGCGCCGAATGCGAATGAGGGAAAGAAATGAAATGGTGCGCCGGAAGCGATCAGACGCGCAAGATACGTTCGGCGCGGCCAATCCCGCAGCTGCCGGTTCGCACGGTTTCGAGAATGGCCGTGGGATCGACCGCCTGAATGAAGGCGTCGAGCTTGGACGCATCGCCGGTGAGTTCGATGGTGTACGACTTGTCGGTCACGTCGATGATGTGACCGCGGAAGATGTCGGACATGCGCTTGATCTCCTCTCGTTCCTTGCCAACGGCCCGCAGCTTGATGAGCATGAGCTCACGCTCATTGAACGACGCCTCGGTGAGGTCGACCACCTTGACCACTTCGATCAGGCGGTTGAGGTGCTTGGTGATCTGTTCGATCACGTCCTCCGAGCCGCTGGTGACGATGGTCATCCGCGACAGCGAGGCATCCTCGGTAGGGGCGACCACGAGAGATTCGATGTTGTAGCCGCGCGCTGAAAACAAGCCGACGACGCGAGACAGGGCTCCGGCCTCGTTTTCCAGCAAAACAGCAATGATGTGTTTCATGAATTCACTCCTCTACGCAGGCTTCGTGCGGCGCCGGTAAGCGCCGCCTGGCTTCTGCGAGATTGATGATGGGAAAGTGTGCAACGCTGCCGCACACGGTTTGGAAAAGCGCTTGCCGGAAACTCTGAAGTCAGCGGCGTCCGGTGAGACGCCGCCACTGCAGGGCCCGCGGTGTCGCGCAGATCAATCGGTCAGAGATCCTCCGACCCGAGCAGCATGTCGGTAATGCCGCGACCCGACTGAATCATCGGCCAGACGTTCTCGGTGGGATCGACCGAAATGTCCAGAAATACCGTGCGGTCTTTCATCGCAAACGCCTTTTCCATGGCAGGTCGCAAGTCTTCAAGGCGATCGACTTTGATCCCCACATGACCATAGGCTTCGGCGAGTTTGACGAAGTCGGGCAAGGAATCCATGTACGAGTGGGAATAGCGCCCCTCGTACTCGATCTCTTGCCATTGCCGCACCATGCCCAGGTAGCGGTTGTTGAGCAGAATCACCTTCACCGCAGTGCCGTATTGCAGGCAGGTGGCAAGCTCCTGGATGTTCATCTGAATGGAGCCGTCGCCTGTGACGCACACGGCCTCGGCATCCGGCTTGGCGAGCTTGATGCCCATGGCATAGGGCAGACCCACACCCATGGTGCCCAGGCCGCCCGAGTTGATCCAGCGACGCGGCTCTGGAAACTTGTAAAGCTGCGCCGTCCACATCTGGTGTTGTCCCACGTCGGAGCAGACATAGGTTTCGCGGTCTTTGGTCAGCTCGTATAGGGTCTCGATCACCGCCTGCGGCTTGATGACTCCGGTCGAATGCTCGTAGGCGAGGCAATCGCGCTTGCGCCACTCCTCAATCTGCGCCCACCAGGCTGCCAACGCACCACCATCGTTCTTGTTTCCCGACTTGAACGCTTGTTCGAGTTGGTCGATGAGTTCCTGCAGGACTTCGCCGACATCCCCCACGATGGGCACATCCACCTTCACGCGTTTGGAAATGGATGATGGATCGATGTCGATATGAACGATCTTGCGCTGAACCTGTGCGAAATGGCCCGGGTTGCCGATCACGCGGTCATCGAAGCGCACGCCAACAGCCAGCAGCACATCGCAATGCTGCATCGCCATGTTCGCTTCATAGGTGCCGTGCATGCCCGGCATACCGTGGAATTTGGGGTCTTCACCCGGAATCGCGCCCAAGCCCATCAGCGTGTTGGTACAGGGGTACTTGAGCAGATCGGCCAGTCTGCGCAGCTCGGGTGACGCATTGGCCAGCACCACCCCGCCGCCGGTATAGATGTAGGGGCGTTTGGCAGACAGCAGCAGTTGCACGGCCTTGCGGATCTGTCCGCCGTGGCCCTTGCGCACCGGGTTGTAGGAACGCATTTCCACCGACTTGGGGTAGTCAAAATGTGCGGTTTGACGCGATACGTCCTTGGGTACATCGACGACCACCGGGCCAGGACGGCCGGAGCGGGCAATGTGGAACGCCTTTTTCATCACCGTCGCCAGATCGCGCACATCCTTGACCAGGAAGTTGTGTTTGACCACTGGTCGAGTGATGCCAACGGTATCGCACTCCTGGAACGCATCCAGGCCTATGGCCGTGGTCGGCACCTGCCCGGTAATGATGACCATCGGAATCGAATCCATATACGCCGTGGCGATACCGGTGATGGCATTGGTCGCCCCCGGCCCGGAAGTCACCAGAGCGACACCCACATTGCCTGTTGCGCGTGCGTAGGCATCAGCGGCGTGTACCGCAGCGGCTTCCTGCCGCACCAGCACGTGCTGGATCGTCGTTTGCTTGTAGAGCTCGTCGTAGATGTAGAGCACTGCCCCGCCAGGGTAGCCCCACATGAATTCCACGCCCTCTTCCTGTAGGCAGCGCACCAGGATTTCGGCCCCAGTGATGTCCTGCGCGGCAGGCGCGTTGGACTTGGATGCGGCTGTTGCAGCCGACTTGTGTTCTGCGCGATTCATTTCCATGAGTTCACCTTGTGAATTTCTCTGACGAAAGACTTCAGGTCTCCCTCCGCACCCACTTGTGGCAGGCCTTCGAGATACGCGTGCGATCTGGAACGTTGTGGGTGCGGCAGGCGGCGCAAAATGCGTCTCGCCTTGTAGCTGCACGGGGGTTCAGGCCGAACGGAACGGTGCAGTGTAGTGCAGCGCAACAATGCCCACAACGAAGATGGGACCACGAAGGGCAACACGAGCGCTTCGGCATTGCGTTTTTGACATTTGCAAGGCCCAGGCCGGTCGCGTCGGCGGTTTGCCTAGCGGTGCCATGCGCCACGGCATAATGACTAGTTACCTCTCATCCTTACGGACTGATCCTCGTCCGACTCGATGGCCACCGCACAAGAACTCGACGACTTTCTCGCCAGCATCGACAAACGCGCATTTCTGCGCGCTGCGTTCTCGACTCGGGACGACGACGCCGCCATGGATCTGGTGCAGGAAGCGATGATCAGCTTGGCGACCAAATACGCTGACAAGCCGCGCAATGAATTGCCGCTGCTATTCCAGCGCATTCTCACCAACGCAATTCTCGACTGGCACCGTAAACGCAAGGTTCGCACAGCCTTGTTCAGCAATCTGTCGGATTTCGAGACGCAGGACGGCGAAGGAGAATTCGATTTACTGGAAACGCTGGAACTCGAACAGGTAAGCGAGCACCTCGAAGGCGCAGACACTCAGCTGCAGAGAATGCAAATCCTCAAACATCTCGAAACAGAAATCTCTCGTTTGCCCGCACGTCAACGGGAAGCCTTTTTGTTACGTTATTGGGAAGAACACGACGTTGCCGAAACCGCGCAGGCCATGGGCTGCTCGGAAGGCAGCGTCAAAACGCATTGCTCGCGCGCCATCCATTCCTTGGCACGCGTTTTGAAAGCACAAGGCTACTCATGAAAAACGACGCACCCAACACGCTGCGCCCCTTAGTGGAAGCCCGCCTTGCGCAGCAAGTTGCTGCCCGCCTGCATCAGGCTGAGCAGCA
>JBAUTC010000095.1:0-16185 GCA_049582025.1 Thiomonas sp. | reverse complement strand
ATCCAGAGGAGACAGCAGATGAATATTCGCATGTTGACCACGCGCAGTTGGCTGACCAGTGGCGCAGCCGCGCTGATGATGGCCGTTGCTCCAGCCGCCATGGCGCAGCGTGCAGGGGACATCGAGGTGACGCAGGCACAGGCGCTGCCGTCCATTCCCGGCGCACGCAATGGCGGCGGCTTCCTCACCATCATCAACCATGGCAAGGTCGACGACAAGATGGTGGCGGCATCGTCTACGGTTTGCGGGCACGTGGAGCTTCACACCATGAGCATGGAGAACAACATTATGCGCATGCGCGAAGTGGGCGAGATTCCGGTGCCCGCGGGGAAAACGCTGCGCATGCGGCCGGGTTCGGGGTACCACCTGATGTTCATGGATCTGAAAGCGCCGCTGAAAGTCGGTGCGATGGTGCCGGTGACGGTGAAGTTTGCTGCCGGTGGACAGATGGAATTGCAACTCAAGGTGGAACCGCGCGACAAGATTGCCGGTGATGCGGCCATGCCGGGCGGCATGCACTGATTTTCGCAGCACAAATGAAGCGGGCCGCAACCAGAAGGTATGCGGCCCGGGGGGGGCCGACAGTCGGGTTTGCTGCCGCCTGTCACGCTCATGCAGGGATGCATGATGGGGGTCTTCCAACAGTCCGAGTTCCACCCGGTCTGTATGCCGAAGCAGCTGAACTGCAGCGACGGGAAAAAGGTACGCCCGCAGCGAAGCCAGCGTCAATACAAACACGACTGCAGCGTGGGGAGATCAGCGAGGAGTATGACGTCCCGCGCCGTATCGCCTTGTTTTAAAAGGATTTATTTCTGCGCTGGATTCGCGAGCAAGTCGTCAATGACGCCCTGCATGCGCGCTGTCACCTGCGCATCGGGGGCGATGACGCGGCCCCATTCGCGCGTGGTCTCGCCCGACCATTTGTTGGTGGCATCCAGTCCCATCTTGCCGCCCAGCCCGGCTTGGGGCGAGGCGAAATCGAGGTAGTCGATCGGGGTGTTGTCCACCAGCAGTGTGTCGCGCGCCGGGTCGACCCGCGTGGTGACGGCCCAGATCACGTCGTTCCAGTCGCGGATGTTCACGTCCGCATCGGTGACGATGATGAACTTGGTGTACAGGAATTGGCGCAAAAACCCCCAGATGCCGAACATCACCCGTTTGGCATGGCCGGCATATGCCTTGCGGATGGAGACCACGGCCATGCGATAACTGCAGCCTTCCGGTGGCAAATAAAAGTCCACGATCTCCGGATACTGCTTTTGCAGAATGGGCACAAACACTTCGTTGAGCGCCACGCCGAGCACCGCGGGTTCATCCGGCGGCTTCCCGGTGTAGGTCGAGTGATAGATCGGCTGCTCGCGGTGGGTGATGCGTTCCACTTCAAAGACGGGAAACCATTCCTGCTCGTTGTAATAGCCGGTGTGATCGCCGAATGGCCCTTCCAGCGCATGCAGGTAGCCGTTCTTTTCCATCAGCGGCACGCCAGTTTCGCTTTCCCCACGCCAGCCCGGCGTTGCGGGCGGAATATGGCCTTCGAGCACGATTTCCGCCGTGGCCGGCACTTGCAGATCGAGGCCGATACAGCGGGCCAACTCTGTGCGTGAGCCGCGCAGCAAACCGGCGAACTGGTATTCGCTCAAGGTGTCGGGCACCGGCGTGACTGCGCCCAGCGTGGTGGCGGGATCGGCACCCAGCGCCACCGCGATGGGAAAGGGCTGGCCCGGATTGGCGAGCGCGAATTCGCGGAAGTCGAGTGCGCCGCCACGATGCGTCAGCCATCGCATGATGAGTTGTTTGCGGCTGATGCGCTGCTGGCGGTAGATGCCCAGATTCTGCCGCTTGCGCGGCGTAGGCACGTTTTGCGGTCCACGGGTGATCACCAGCCCCCATGTCAGCAACGGGGCCACATCGCCCGGCCAGCAGGTCTGGATGGGCAGTCGGTTCAAGTCCACCCCGCTGCCTTCCAGCACGACCTGCTGACAGACCGGGCGCGACACGGTGTGCGGGCGCATGTCCCAGACTGCCTTGACCAGATGCATCAACTCGCCTGCGTCCTTGAGTCCGCGCGGCGGTTCGGGCTCTTTCAAACGCGCCAGTACCTCGCCGATGCGCCGCAACTCGCTTACGTCCTTCGCGCCCATCCCCATTGCGACCCGCTGCGGGGTGCCAAACAGATTGCCCAGCACCGGCATGTCATAACCGGCCGGCTGTGCGAACAGCACGGCGGGGCCTCCCCCCCGAAGTAGGGCGTCACACACCGCGGTCATTTCCAGATGGGGGGAGACTGCCTGCGCGCTCCGGCGCAAGAGGGAAAGGGCTTCGAGCTGGGAGAGAAAATCACGGAGGTCACGATATCGCATATAACTATAAGGCTTAAAGAGTCAGGTGTTGTGCGTTGACCAGGAATATCGGCGTTCTTAAAATTCACCTGTGTTTGTCCTAATGCGCCTGTCATCAGGCGGGCAACACACTCGCCCCGAAACACGCCTTGCTGTGACTCATGCGCTGAGCACAGCAGCATAGAGATGCCGACGCAACCGGAAGTCAGCATCTTAGGCCGATGAGCTCCCTTGGTGAGCTCGTGTTATCGGATCTGTGCCCTTGAGAAATGACGCGTGCCGTCCGTACGACGCAGCGGCTTTTCCGCTCAGACACAGGAGTGTTCCATGTTGAACACAATGCAAACCACCTTGCCTGGCGCGCGTCGCCTGCTCGGTGGTTTTTGGGAACTGGCCCATCAGACCTTGATGATGGTCGGTTTGTTTGTTGTCGCCGGTGGCGCCTATCTGTATTTCCAGCCTTCGGCGGTGTCTTCAATCGATCGCGGGCTGACCCAATGGGTCATGGCGCGCAAAGCCGCTGGTGAAGAACTGCAGTCGCTGGCGCAAAAGCCAGCAGGCGCTCTTCTACCTGTTGCGCAGGCTTCACAGATGCCAGACGCCGCGCTGTCGGCGTTGACGCCGAAGCAACGTACAGTGTCGAACTGGTTGGCGCAGCGCTACAGCATCGCACCTAACGCCATGGCGCAACTCGTGGGTGCGGCGTGGAAAGTGGGGCAGCAGGAAAAGCTCGACCCGCTGCTCATCCTTTCGGTCATGGCGGTGGAATCGTCCTTCAATCCGTTCGCCGCAAGCAGTGTGGGGGCAACGGGGCTGATGCAGGTCATGGCTGGTGTGCACCGCGACAAGTTCGCACCGTTTGGCGGCCCGCAAGCCAGTATCAACCCGCTGGCCAACTTGCGCGTGGGCGCCGTGGTGTTGAAAGATGCCATCAATCGCGGTGGCTCGGTGCGCGTGGGGTTGCGCTACTACGTAGGCGCCACGAGCATGGCCACTGAAGGCGGCTATGCCGTCAAGGTGCTGGGCATGCAAGCGCAGCTGGAGCGGGTTGCAGGGGTGCAAATTAAGCGTGCCAACGCGCCACTGACCGCCAGCGCAGGCCTGCATGGCGCAACGCTCGTGCGGGCGGGCAGCGCGAAATCGACGGTGGCGGTTGAACCGCAGTCCAACGCGCAAAAGTCTGCCTCGCTGACCTGAACAGCGGTTTGGCGATTACCATATGGAGTTGCACGACTGGCGATAGAGACGGGCTTGCAGCTTGGTCTTGAGGTGGGACGAACCACCGGGGAGTGCTGGATTTTTTGCCGTTCGCCTGGGCCAGCGCTTCTTGCGCTGTCAATGAGATTTTTCATTCGCCCAGGCTTGCGCGCTTCCTCTTGATCGAGGCAGACGTGGGCCGTTTACCTGGACCTTCGCCATGTTCGACCGCAGTATTGATATCGCCCAGATTGACCCCGACCTGTGGGCCGCCATCCAGTCTGAAAACCAGCGTCAGCAAGACCACATCGAGCTGATCGCTTCGGAAAACTACACCTCGCCGGCAGTGATGCAGGCGCAGGGATCGCAGCTCACCAACAAGTACGCCGAGGGCTACCCTGGGAAACGTTATTACGGCGGTTGCGAATTTGTCGATATCGTCGAGCAACTGGCGATTGACCGCGTCAAGCAACTGTTCGGTGCCGAGGCGGCCAACGTGCAGCCCAACTCGGGCTCGCAGGCCAATCAGGGCGTGTTTTTCGCGCTGCTGCAGCCCGGCGACACCATCATGGGCATGAGCCTGGCCGAAGGTGGTCACCTGACCCACGGAATGTCGCTGAACATGAGCGGCAAGTGGTTCAAGGTGGTGAGCTACGGACTCAATGCCGAAGAAGAAATCGACTACGACGCCATGGAACGCCTGGCGCATGAACACAAGCCCAAGCTCATTATTGCCGGGGCCAGCGCCTACAGTCTGCGGATCGATTTCGAGCGTTTCGCCAAGGTTGCCAAAGCCGTGGGCGCCTACTTCATGGTGGACATGGCGCACTACGCAGGCCTCGTGGCCGCGGGTGTCTATCCCAACCCCGTGCCCTTCGCCGACGTGGTGACCACCACAACGCACAAGAGTCTGCGCGGCCCGCGCGGCGGCGTGATCCTGATGAAGGAGCAGCACGCCAAGGCGATCAACAGTGCCATCTTCCCGGGTATCCAGGGCGGGCCGTTGATGCACGTTATCGCGGGCAAGGCGGTGGCGTTCAAGGAGGCGCTCTCGCCCGACTTCAAGACGTATCAGCAACAGGTCATCACCAATGCGCGCGTGCTGGCGGAAGCGCTGGTCAGCCGTGGCCTGCGCATCATCAGTGGACGCACCGAGTCGCATGTGATGCTGGTCGACCTGCGTTCCAAGAAGATCACCGGAAAAGAGGCGGAGAAGATCCTTGGCGAGGCGCACCTCACGGTGAACAAGAACGCCATTCCGAATGACCCGGAAAAACCGTTCGTCACCTCCGGCATCCGCGTGGGTTCGCCAGCGATGACCACCCGCGGCTTCAAGGAGGCTGAGGCGATCAAGACTGCGCATCTGATTGCCGACGTGCTCGACAATCCGACCGAACCTGCCACCCTGGAGCGTGTGCGCGCCGAGGTTAAGAAGCTGACCGATACCTTCCCGGTGTATTCAGGCTGATCGGGTGGTCGGCAGCGCAGCGGCGGTCAGGCTGGACAGCCGCTGGCGTTGCTGACCGGCTGCGTCAAAATTGTCCGGCGCGAGCCACGTCTGGAACGCGGCATCCAGCGCGGGCCACTCGCTGTCAAGGATGCTGAACCAGGCCGTGTCGCGGTTGCGGCCCTTCACCACGGTCGCTTGCCGGAACACCCCTTCAAACGCAAACCCCAGCCGGATCGCGGCTTCGCGCGATGCCGCGTTGAGCGCGTTGCATTTCCATTCCAGACGCCTATAGCCGAGTGCGAACGCCTCGCGCATCAGCAGGTAGAGCGCTTCAGTCGCCGCGCGGCGCCGCTGCAACAGGGGCGAAAAATACAGATGGCCAATCTCGATGCTGCCCGCTGCCGGAGTGATGCGCAGATAGCTGGCCAGCCCCACGGCTTTCCCCGTGACGCGATCAACGATGGCGAAAAACTGCGGGTCACTGCCGGTACAGGTGGCCTGCATCCAGTCCTGATAGTCCTGCTGCGTGGCAAACGGCCCATAGGGGAGATAGGCCCAGCCGTCGCCGCGCAGATCCAAGCTTTGTGCCGCGAACAGGTCGGCAGCATGGTGCTGCGGGTCAGCGGGTTCCAGAGTGCAGCTGTGACCGATCAACGGGCGTCTTGCGGGCGCTGAAGGCGGTGTCCAGCCGGGCACTTCGGCCCCGAGCGGGGTGGAAGGATGTTCAGGGTTTGGCATGGGGAAAATGCGAGTTCAAAGGCGTATTGTCACCCGGCCGCTCGCTGTCAACCCATGGTCATCAGTTGCGCGTTTCCCCCCGCCGCAGCGGTGTTGATGCTCACGCTTTGTTCGTGCACCAGGACGCTGAGATCGACCATCGCGCCATCGGCGATCTGGGCGGCGCTCAGGCTGTCAATCCGCACGATGGCACCGTTGCGTTGCGCCAATCGGGACTGGACCTGTGCCAGCGCGTCGGAGTCGCCCTCGAACAAGGCCGCGCTGAGTAGCTCCATGGCCTCGCATTCCGCGGGCGTGCAGTGCTTCACATGCGCTTTGACGTCTTGTGGCAATGCCGCGAGCATCTGTGTGATCGGACTGTGTACTGCCGGACTTTCGATGAAGCAAGGATTGCCGGTTGCCAGCGCAGCGGCGATGTGGTGCAACAGACCCAGCGGCGTCTGTGGCATCGACCACACGCCCCCGCGGGGCAGCAGGCGGTAGCGGTTGGATTCTCCCGTCGGCCCGGGCAGGGTGTAGACCGTGCTGACCGGACTGAGTGCGAGATAGCGTGTGCAGGCGGCTGCGGCCTTTGTCATCTCGATGCCGTCCAGTTTGAGTGCGCCTTCGTTGAGTGCGGAGATAAGACTTTGCAAGGCCCGGACGGAGGCGGTCGGTCGGTCTGTGGTGGCGGAGCTGATTGTGGCGGCGGACAAGGCGCTCAATGCGGGGTTGTCATGTCGATGCGTCGCTTGCACCAGGCGATGCAGGTAAAGCGGCCCGCCGGCCTTTGGCCCGGTACCGGACAGTCCCATGCCGCCGAAGGGCTGCACCCCGACCACCGCGCCGATGATATTGCGGTTGACGTACACATTGCCGGCATGAATGCGCGCGCTGACGTCGGCGATGGTTTCGTCGATGCGGCTGTGCACGCCGAAGGTCAGGCCATAACCCGTGGCGTTGATGGCGTCCATCACCGCGCCGAGCTGCTCGCGTTTGTAGCGCAGCACATGCAGCACCGGGCCGAATACCTCGCGCTGCAGACGGCTGACGGAGTCGATCTCGATCAGTGTGGGTGGGACGAAGGTGCCCTGGTTGCCGCTTTGATCGCGTGTGAGACGGGTGACGGTTTGTCCCTCGTTCTGCATGCGGGCAATGTGCGCTTCGATGGTGTCGCGTGCCTCCGCGTCGATCACTGGGCCGATGTCGGTGTGCATGCGGTCGGGGTTGCCCATGACCCACTCGCGCATTGCCTCCTTGAGCATGCCGATAACGCGGTCGGCACCGTCGTCCTGGACACACAGCAGGCGCAGTGCAGAGCAGCGCTGCCCGGCCGAATCGAAGGCGGACGCCAGCACGTCGCCCACCACCTGTTCGGCTAGCGCGGACGAGTCCACGATCATCGCGTTCTGTCCACCGGTCTCGGCAATCAGCGGGATGCAGCGCCCTTGCGGGCTGAGACGTTGCGACAGGGTTTGTGCGATGCGCCGCGCCACTTCGGTGGAGCCTGTGAACATCACACCGGCAACAGCGGAATGCGCCACCAGTGCGGCGCCGACGGTGGCGCCATCGCCAGGGACGAGTTGCACTGCGTCGGTGGGGATGCCCGCCGCGTGCAGCAGATCCACCATGGCTGCTGCAATCAGTGGGGACTGTTCGGCCGGCTTGGCCAGCACTGCGTTGCCCGCCGCCAGCGCTGCGGCCACCTGACCGCAGAAGATCGCCAGCGGGAAGTTCCACGGACTGATGCAAAGCACCACGCCCAGTGGGCGGTGCGTGGCGTTGTCAAACTGTGCTGCTGCCTGCGCGGAGTAATAGCGCAGGAAGTCCACCGCTTCGCGAACTTCCGAAATGGCGTTGGGCAGGGATTTTCCCGCCTCGCGCACGATCAGGCCGAGCAGCGGCTGCATCTGCTGCTCCAGTCCGTCTGCGGCGCGCTGCAGGCAGGCGGCACGCTCCGCTGGCGGGGTGACGTGCCAGATGTGCGCGGCGCTCACGGCACGCTGTGTCGCAACGTCGATCTCTGCGCGGCAGGTATTGCGCACCCAGCCGACTAGGTCGCGATGATCTGCCGGGTTGCGCACCGGTTCCCAGCCCTCGGCTTCCGCCTGCGCCGCATCGCTCGGTGGAATGAGCGCGGCGATGCTTGGCGCAGCGTGGGCAGCATGCTGCGCGCTGCGCAACAGCGCCGCGGACAGTGATGCCAATTGCTGTTCGTTGGACAGATTGAGTCCGAAGGAATTCAGCCGCGCCTGCGTGCCAAGGTCGGCGAACAACTGGCGGGGGAGCGGGATTCTGGGATGCGGTACGCCAAGCACTCCCGTCTCTGCCGCAATGGCGCGGGCATCGTCCACCGGGTCGGTCACTAGATCGTCCACCTTGACGTCCGGATCGCCAATGCGGTTCACGAAGGAGGTGTTTGCGCCGTTTTCCAGCAGACGCCGCACCAGATAAGCGAGCAGGGTGTCGTGTGTGCCGACCGGGGCGTAGATGCGGCAGGGCCGCGCCAGCTTGCCTTCACTCACCGCGCCGACGACCTGCTCGTACAAGGGCTCGCCCATGCCGTGCAGGCATTGGAATTCGTATTGGCCGCTGTAGTAGTTTTCGCCCGCCATGTGCAGGATAGTGGCGACTGTCTGCGCGTTGTGGGTGGCGAACTGCGGATACGCCGCGTCTGGCGCGGCCAGCAGTTTGCGTGCGCAGGCCAGATACGACACATCGGTATGCACCTTGCGGGTATAGACCGGATAGCCGTCGAGCCCGTCAAGCTGCGCACGTTTGATCTCGCTATCCCAATAAGCGCCTTTGACCAGACGGATCATCAGCCGGTGCCCGCTGCGCCGCGCGAGATCGATGAGGTAGTCGATAACGAACGGGCAGCGCTTCTGATACGCCTGCACGACAAAGCCGATCCCGTTCCAACCCTTGAATGACGGGTGAAAACACAGTGCTTCGAGCAGGTCAAGCGAGAGCTCGAGCCGGTCGGCCTCTTCCGCATCGATGTTGATGCCGATGTCGTACCGTCGCGCCAACTCCACGAGCTTGATCAGGCGCGGAAGCAGTTCGTCCATGACCCGCGCATATTGCGCACGGCTGTACCGTGGATGAAGCGCGGAGAGTTTGACCGACAGGCCCGGTCCCTCGAAGATGCCCCGGCCATGCGAGGCCTTGCCGATGGCGTGAAGCGCCTGTTCGTAGGACGCCAGATATCGCGCCGCATCAGCCTCGGTGACCGCGGCTTCGCCCAGCATGTCGTAGGAGTAGCGGAAGCCCTTTTTCTCGTGCGCGCGGCTGTTGGCGAGCGCTTCGGAAATGGTCTGCCCGGTGACGAACTGCTCGCCCATCAGCCGCATCGCGCGGTGCACGCCTTGACGGATCAACGGCTCACCGCCCTTGCCGATCAGCCGCGTCACGGCGGTGGCCAAGCCATGTTCGCTCGCTGTGGCGGTGAGTTTGCCTGTGAGCATCAAGCCCCACACCGCCGCGTTGACAAACAGTGACGGCGAATGGCCGAGGTGCGACTGCCAGTCGCCCCGGCTGATCTTGTCGCGAATCAAGGCATCGCGTGTGGCGTTGTCCGGGATGCGCAGCAATGCCTCGGCCAGACACATCAGCGCCACGCCCTCCTGGCTCGAGAGAGAGAACTCCTGCACCAGCGCCTCGACCCCGCCCATCTCGCGCCGCGCGCGTACGCCGTTGACCAGCTTGGCCGCCAACTGGTGAATAGCATCGCGTTGCCCCGTGTCTGAGACCTGCGCTTGCTCAATCAGCATCGGAAGACATTCCGGTTCAGGGCGGTGCCATGCGGCGGTGATCGCCGCGCGCAAGTCAGTCTGCGGCAGCACGCTCTGTGCCCAATCGAGGAAGGGGGAGTTCGGTGCAGCGGTTGCGACAGCGTCTTCCCCACTGGCTTCGGCGGGTTGCTCTACCTTGTCCAGTGCCAGGGTTTCGCTGGATATTTTGCCCGCCTCGATCTGTTCGACTAGCTGTAAGGCGGCCTGTTTGATCAACCAATGCGGCGTGCGGCCAATCTTCCCGGCGGCCTGCCTGACGCGCTCGCGAAGAGCGTCATCCATCTTGATTCCGATCGTGGTTGCGCCCATGGTTGCTCCTTATTCCGAGTAATGGTTGCGATCATCTCAACAATAGAGCTACCATAAAACTAGTAGAAACCCTTATTTGACGAATCAGGGCGCGGATTGCAGGCCAGCATGATCTCCATCAAGACGCCTATTTCTGACAGGCATGCAATGCAAGAATCAATAGGCCACCTTGGGAGTTTTGACCATGCAAGCAGCCACCACCCTGCAGGACGTGCAACAGCACACCGTCCTCTCCGCCTTGAGTGCAGAGCACCTAGCGCGCCTGATGCGGTATGCCACGGAAGAGCAATATGCGGCAGACGATTTGCTGTTTCGGCAGGATCAATCGGCGGATGCGTTCTATGTGGTTCGGAGCGGCGAGGTGCTGATCGGTGTGCCTGCCATCAATGGACCTGGCGTTGAGGTGCAAACCCTGCGCAAGCACGACGTCATCGGCTGGTCCTGGCTGATTCCGCCGTATAAATGGACATTCGAGGCCAAAATGCTCGGCCCTACCACACTGCTGCGTTTTGACGGCAAGGCCATCCTGCAGGAGTGCGAGCAAGATTCAGCACTGGGCTATGCATTGATGAAAATTTTTGCCGGTTTGATGTCCGTGCGGCTCCAGGCGGCGCGTCTGCGCATGATGGAATCCTGGGCGCCAGCAGGCTGGGCCTGACGACGTGCGGTGGCAAGAAATCCGGCTTTCAAAGTCAGGGAAGGCTGTTTGAGGAGCGTCGCATGGTGTCGCTAGGACGGAATGTGATAGCAACGCCAAATCGTATGCGTTGCGTTCACCACCTTTGGGCCTTCACGTGGGCGATGTTTCGTGCCACGGTCAATACTGGGCCTCGCGCGTCTACCCGAACGTTGCGTGATCATGTGCAGCACTTCGCCCTGCAGGCCCTGCAAGTGTTCGGACCGGGCCTGCAGGAAATTTCAAGGCCGGGGGAGGACACTCTCTCAGGCTGGTCTGGGCTTTACATCGTGACAAGTTTGTCAATAATGGGAGCGGGCTGATCCATCTCGGCTGGCCAACCAGGAGACCTCAATGCGCAGACTCTTTTTTCTTGCCCCTGATGTGCCCAGCGCACATGCCTTGGTTGATCACCTGCTGCTCGCCCGGATTCCCGACAAGCACATTCATGTGCTGGCGCGCGAGGGGACAGAGTTGGGCGATTTGCCCGAGGCTGGAATCGCGCAACGTTCCGATCTGATTCCTGCTATCGAGCGTGGTGCGGCTGCCGGCGGCACCACCGGCCTGATCGCCGGACTGGTGGCGGTGGCGCTGCCGGGAATGGCCATCATTCCGGCCGGCGGCATTGTCATTGCACTGGCGGCGGCCGGCGCGCTGGTGGGCAGTTGGGCCAGCAGCATGGTCGGTGTGAGCGTGAGCAGCACCCGGCTAGAGCGCTTCAAGGAAGCCATCGCTTCCGGTCAGGTGTTGGTGATGGCCGATGTGGCGCATGAGCAGGTGCAATCCATCATGGAACGCATGAAGGAATGCTGCCCGGACGTGGCCTCGGAGGGGATGGATACGGATATTCCCGCGTTCCCCTGAGCTGTTCACGCTGTCGGCAGATCTTTGGCCACGCGGCTGACCCGCTCGGCGGCCTTGGTCAACCCGTCCGGGCAATGAGATCGAGCAGTGCGGCGCCGTAGGTGTCGCGCTTCTTGTCGCCCACGCCGGAAATGCCGCGCAGGGCGTCCAGGCTGTCGGGACGGGCCAGGGCGATGGCCTGCAGCGTGGCGTCCGGAAACACCACGAAGGCGGGCACGCCGTGTTCCTTGGCGGTGGCGGCGCGCCAGGTGCGCAGGTGCGCAAAAAGTTCGGCGTCGGCGCTGGACATGGCCTGCATGGTCAGGCGCGTGCCGCTGGACGTCGTGCTGCCGCTGCCGCTTCGGCGCTTGCGCTCCGTGCCCGGTTCGCGGTGCTTGAGGTGGATGCGTTGCTCGCCTTTCAGCACGGCGCGGCTGGTGTCGGTGAGGTGCAATACGTTGAAGTGCGCGGCGTCCACTTCGATGTTGCGCTGTGCGACGAGTTGGCGCAGCAACAGGCGCCAGTCGGTTTCGCCCAGGTCGGCGCCGATGCCGAAGGTGGACAGTGCGTGGTGGCCATGGCGTTCGGTTTTTTCGGTGCGCTTGCCGCGCAGCACGTCGATGAGGTGACTGGCAGCGAAGCTGGTGCCGCTGGCCTGGCGGCAGCGATAGATGGTGGACAGCAGCTTTTGCGCGGCTTCCGTGACGTCGATGAGCTGCGGCGGGCTCAGGCAGTTGTCGCAGTTGCCGCAAGGCGTGCTGGTTTCGCCGAAGTAGCCCAGCAGGCGCACGCGGCGGCAGTCGGCGGCTTCGGCCAGGGCAAGCATGGCGTCGAGCTTGGTGGTGGACAGGCGTTTGTAGCTGTCGTCGGCCTCGGAGAGGTCGATCAGCCTGCGCTGTTGCACCACGTCTTGCAGGCCATAGGCCATCCACGCCTGGGCGGGTAGGCCATCGCGCCCGCAGCGGCCGGTTTCCTGGAAATAGCCCTCGATCGATTTCGGCATGTCCAGATGCGCGACAAAGCGCACATCCGGCTTGTCGATGCCCATGCCGAAGGCGATCGTCGCAACCATGACGATGCCGTCTTCATCCAGAAACCGCCGCAGGTGTGCGGCGCGTGTGGCCGCCGGCAGACCGGCGTGATAGGGCAGGGCGCGCAGGCCATGACCTGCCAGCATCTCCGCCACTTCTTCCACCGTATTGCGCGACAGGCAATACACCACGCCGCAATCGTGCGGGTGTTCGGCGCCAATGAATTGCAGCAGTTGCGCGCGGCCATCGCGTTTTTCGACCACGCGGTAGCGGATGTTGGGGCGGTCGAAGCTGGACACGAACTCTGCGCCGTCGCGCAGCAGGCGCTGCACGATTTCGTGTCGCGTGGGCTCATCCGCGGTGGCGGTGAGCGCCACGCGCGGCACTTCGGGCCAGCGTTCGCGTAGCACGGAGAGCTGGCCGTATTCCGGGCGGAAATCGTGGCCCCATTGCGAGACACAGTGCGCTTCGTCAATGGCGAACAGCGCGATGCGCAGGTCGTCAAGCAGTGCGAAACCAGCGTCGCTCACCAGTCGCTCGGGCGCCAGGTAGAGCAGATCAAGCTCACCCATGCGCGCGGCGCGCTGCACAGCGCGGGCTTCCGAGGCGTCAAGGGTGGAGTTGAGAAACGCAGCGCGGATGCCCAGTTCGCGCAGCGCTGCCACCTGATCCTGCATCAGCGCGATCAGCGGGGATACCACGATGCCGACGCCCTCGCGCAGCAGCGCCGGGATCTGGAAGCACAGCGACTTGCCGCCGCCGGTGGGCATGAGCACCAGCGCGTCGCCGCCCGCGGCGACATGGGCGATGGCCTGGGCCTGCAGCGGGCGGAACGCGCGATAGCCCCAGAGATGTTGCAAAAGGTATTCGGCTGAGGGCGAGGTTGGATCCGGGATAGGCATGGCCATAGCCTAACAAGGGACTCGCAGCCCGAATCGTCCGGTGGGCCGCCCGTTCTTGCTGTCACGCTTGTTTCGTTTTGAACGTATTTCCCCAAACAGTGTGGCCTAAAGTGTTTTCAACCGTTGCGCTCACGGTGCGATGTGGCTGCTGAACGTAGCGCATCGCGCGGGCAACGAGACGGGTGCGGTGAGCCGGGCGCCGGAAATCACCTGTGATGCATTGGCAGATCTTCGGTGCTGCCGACGCGCCAGGCGAACCACCGTACAACACAAGACGACGAGATGGAGACAGAACATGGCGACGCACCAACACGCGGCACCGGGACTGCGCCGGGACGCACGCATCATCGGTTTGCTCTTTGCCAGCACGACAAGCATGATTGGGTCGGGCTGGCTGTTCGGAGCATTCCACGCATCGAAAATCGCGGGTCCGCTCAGCGTGTGGAGCTGGGTGGCGGGGGCCATCATTGTCATGCTCATCGCCCTGTGTTTTGCCGAGCTTGCGGCGCTGTTTCCGCGCTCGGGCGCACTGGTGCACATGAGCCACGCCAGCCACGGTGTCGCGCTGGGACGCCTATGGGGCTGGATGCTGTTCCTGGCCTATGTGGCGGTGCCTGCGGTCGAGGCGGAGGCGGTGGTGACCTATGCCAACAACTATCTGCCTTATTTTCTGCAACCCAACAGCGGCGGCTTGCTGTCGGTGCCCGGGTTCATCGCCTGCGCGGTGTTGCTGGGCATTTTTGCACTGCTGAACCTCATGGCGGTACGCAAGCTGCTGGGCGTGAACACGACCATCACCTGGTGGAAGATCGCGGTGCCGCTGCTCACGGCCATTGCGCTCATCATTGTGGGGATGCACATCCAATGGCCGAAGGGTGAATCGGTATGGACTGCCAACCCCACCGGCTACAGTTTTGACGGTATTTTTCTTGCGCTGCCCGCTGCGGGGATCGTGTTTAGCTACCTCGGTTTTCGTACGGCCATCGATCTCGGGGGCGAATCTGAGAACCCTGGCCGCAACATTCCGCTGGCGGTGATCGGCTCGGTGCTGCTGTCCGCGGTGGTCTATATCCTGCTGCAATTCGGCTACCTGCTGGCGTTGCATCCGGCAGACATTGCCAGCGGCTGGTCCAAGGTGGCCTTCTCTGGCGATGCCGGGCCGTTCGCAGCGTTGGCGGCAAGTCTTGGCATGGGTTGGCTTGCGACCATTTTGTATATCGACGCCTACGTCTCCCCGGGAGGCACCGGTCTGATGTACGTCACGGGCGGCTCGCGCATTCTGTTCGCGGTGGGCGAAATGCAGGCCGGGCCGCGCTGGCTGACCAAGCTCAACAGCGCCCAGGTGCCGGTGCTTTCCGTGCTGGTCATGTGGGCAGTCGGTGTGCTGTTCCTGCTGCCGTTCCCGGCATGGCAGAAGATGGTCAACTACATCACGTCCATCACCGTGTTGACCTATGGACTGGGGCCCGTTGTGTTGCTGATCCTGCGCGACAAGCAGCCGGATCTGAAGCGCGAGTTCTATCTGCCCGGCGCGGGCGTCATCGCCCCTCTGGCGTTCATCGCCAGCAACTGGATCGTCTACTGGACCGGATACCAGACCAATTCGTTCCTCTTCATTATGGTGGCCGTCGGCTTTGCAATCTACGCGGCCTGGTATCACTTGGTCTCGGGCAAGTCGGCCGCGGCGTTCGGCTGGAAGAACATTTCCTGGGTGATCGCTTGGTTCGGCGGGATGTGGATCCTGTCGGCGCTGAGCGACGTAGGGGGTGGCTACGGCAAGCTGGGGTTCTGGCCCGGGGTGATCGCCGTGGCTGTATGGAGTCTGATCGTGATCTGGCTGGCCAAGCGCGCCGGGCTGCCCGCCGACGAAATCGGTCGGGAACTGGCGAACATTGAGCAGACGATGTAGCGCGGTGCGGTCGGCTGCTGCTGATTGCGCGCCTGGACGCCCCGTTGCCGCCATCCCCGGGGCGTCGCGTCGGCCGTCCACGCCAGACCGAGACTGGCTCAGTCCGTACGGCGCATCAGCGTCGATTTGCCGAACAGGCTCCCGATCAGATCGACCGCGACGTCCGCGGTGTGGTTGCGCACGTCGCAGGCGGGGTTGAGCTCCACGACGTCGAGCGAGGCCAGCAGCCCGGTGTCGGCAATCATTTCCATGCAGAGCTGAGCTTCGCGGTAGGTGGGGCCGCCGGGCACCGTGGTGCCCACGCCGGGGGCGATGTCCGGGTCGAGGAAGTCGACATCGAAGCTCACATGCAGGTGGGTGTCGGCGTCGATCCCGGCCAGCGCCTGACGCATGGTTTCGCGCATGCCGTGTTCATCGATGAAGCGCATGTCGAACACATCCAGCCCGGCGCTGTGAACCAGGCGCTTTTCGTCGGCGTCCACGCTGCGAATGCCGATCTGACGGATGTTGGCGGCCTGCAACTGCGGCGCGGGGCCACCCAGAGTGGTGAGTGCTTGGGGGCCGTTGCCGCATAGACAGGCCACCGGCATGCCGTGGATGTTGCCCGTGGGCGTGACGGTATGAGTGTTGAAGTCGGCATGCGCGTCCAGCCACAGCACGCGCAGCCTGCGGCCTTGCGCCGTGCAATGCTGCGCCACGGCGCTGAGCGAGCCGATGGCCAGACAATGGTCCCCACCGAGCAGGATGGGTAATGCCCCGGCCCGCAGCGCGCGGCCCACGGCCTCATGTACCGCTGTGTTCCAGGCGATAACTTCGGGCAGGTGCCGATAGCCGTCCGTGGGTGGCTGCCACGGGTTGTTGGGGCCGACGAGGTTGCCAGTGTCGACGACCTCTAAGCCTTGGCCGCGCAGGGCGACGTCGATGCCCGCCACGCGCAGGGCCTCCGGCCCCATGGACGCGCCACGGTCGCCAGCTCCGATGTCGGTTGGCGCGCCGATGAGATGGATGGGGGCTGTGG
>JBAUTC010000094.1:0-4490 GCA_049582025.1 Thiomonas sp. | reverse complement strand
GACGGCGCATACGTCAGACGCAATACCGGACATTCGTGGCACGCACAACGTGAAAGTCGGCTATGTGGCCCAAATCAGACGTATCGGTGCGATAGCCTGATAGGTGGCTTTGTCCGAGCACCCAACTCACCGCCTATGCAGAATGCGTTAGAAGCCGAGCAATCGGATGAGGTGATTCCAGCGCTCACCGCAGCTCGCCTGAGTCAGCAAGTCAAACGGGGCGCCCTTTCATTCCAGACCTCCGTGTCACGGCAACTCTCGGGGTATCCGCGCTTTACACGCGCTGCCTCGCTGCCTATCGTGGGTCATGTTTTCGAGGGGAGTGCAGTGCCACGCAACAACGCTTTCGCTCCAGGCCGTCGGCGCGCGCAACCGCCGGTGCAACTGCGTCGATGCCTGATGTTGCGGCTGGGCACGCTGTGGGCTGTGCCGCTGTTCTGGCATGCAAGCCCTGCGGGGGCGGCAAATTCTGCGCGCGATTCCGAGCTGGATTGGGCCGCCGACCCCGAAGCTGCGCGTGCCGTTGCCCTACTGCGGTCCATCGGCAGGGCGCATTGGGTGCAGGAAGGTACGGGGCCGCGCATCGTCTACATTTTCTTCGACCCGAATTGCCCGTACTCACACAAGCTGTTTCTGGCCACGCGGGCCGAGGTGGACAAGGCCGGGCTGCAACTGCGCTGGATTCCGGTGGCACAGTTGGAGTTCAGCAGCATGGGCAAGGCGGCGGCCATTCTGCAGGCCCCCGACCGGCTCGCGGCGTTTCACAAAAACGAGACTGACTGGAACTTCGGCGACAGTCCTGCCGGCGGAATCCGCCCGTTGGCACACCCGGATGCCAAGGTGGTGCGACAGCTTCAAGCCAATGCCGCGCTGATGCATCAGGCGGGGCTGCACACCTTCCCGGTGATGCTGTATCGCAGCGCCAACGGCAACGCCCACCTCATCATCGGATTGCTGCCGGATGGCACGCTGCCCACGGTGCTGCGCAGCGTTGTCTAAGGCTCCGCCGCCTATTTCAAACTGGCGAGGATGTCTTTCAACTGCTGTGCATCCGGCGGGCCGACCACCAGCATGGCGTCGCCCTGTTTGTCGCGGTAGAGCATCGTCGGCACACCCGGCGATTTTGTGGCGTCGAGCAGGGCGTTATTCGCGTTGAGGATGGCACTGGTGGCTGGCCGCACCTTGGTCGCCGGAGCGATGCCGCCGCCCTGCCCCGTGGGCCCCTTGCCGTAGGTGTTCTCGTTGTCGAAAAAGGCCTTGAGCCGGTCGGGCGCCTGCAGAATGGCCGCACCCTTGGTCACGCTGCTGGGGCTGAGCACGGCCACCGGCACCCAACGAACCTCCAGACCGTCTTTGCCCACCTTGGGGCGCAGGGCCGTGTACAACTCATGGCAATAAGGGCAGTTGGCGTCGAAAAAAATGTTGAGCACACGCGGGCCCTTGCCTTCGGTGATGACCGTGGCCTTGCCCATGTCGGCCAGCACTTTCACTGCGTCGGGGTTCTGCGTTTGCTGCGCCGCGGCCAGTGGCGCCAAGCCGATGAGGCTGGCGCCGAGGGTCACTGTGCATGCTGTGCGCAGCAGAAGGCGTCGATACGGGTTCATCGGGTTGTCTCCTCGTGGATTGGACAGTTGTTTGCGTCGCAGTATGCCGCAAGCCTGCGGCGCCTGCTCGGCGTCGTCTTGCGCAGACCAAGGGTCCGCGCCAGTCAGGCAAAGGAGGGAATCAAGGCCCCACGCTTTGCAGCAGCGCGGCCAGCGCCTTGTCATCACCTGGAATCCCGAGCAGGAGCTGCGGCTGGCCTTCGCGGTTGCGGTAGACCGCCAGCGGCACGCTGAAATACACCCCGGCGCGCTTGAGCACGGTCGTGTTGGTCTTCAAAACCTGCCGGGTCTTGGCGTGGATCTGGCTTGCGGTAAGTGTGGCAGGTGCGGGCAGATTGGGATCGAGGCCATGGTTTTCCATGGCGCGAAACGCCTGCAGACGATCTCTCGCCTGCAGGATGGCGGCAGCCTTGCCCAGGCTGCTCGGCGCCAGAATGGCCACCGGCGCCCATTGCAACTGCAAGCCCTCCTTGCCGACGAAGGGTCGCAGGTCACTGTAGAGCTCGCGGCAGTAGGGGCAGTTGGGGTCAAAGAAGATGGTGAGCACACGCATGCCCCTGCCTTCGCGGATGTACGTTGCCGCTTGCAGCTCTGCCAGCACCTTCGTCGCAGCCGTCACGTCGGGATCCGGCTTGGATACGGCTGCAGCCGCCCCCCCGTCCTGCCGCGCAAGAGGTGCTGGCTGAGCGACGGACAAGCCGCTCGCGAGCGCAATGCTGAGCAGGACGGCGCAGATGCTGGCTTTCATCATGGAGTCCAGGTTACGCGCGCCGCCGGGTTTGGATCCAGCGGTCGACCGACCACTGCCCCGGACCCCACAAGGCCACGACCAAGGCGAGGATGCCCCAGATGACATGAAACAGGATGGCTGGTGGCTGCAGCGCATACAAGTACGACAGCAACGCCACGGCATTCACCACGAACAGGCCCAGCGCACCGAAGCGGCCGAACAGCCCCAGCGCCAGCAGGGGCGGAAGCAGAATTTCCCCGGCTGTGCCTGCCACGGCCGCGACATGCGGGGGCAGGAGCGCGACATGAAATTCGTTTTCATACAACCACAAGGTCGCGCCCCAGTCACGCAGACTCTGCAAACCCGAGGCAAAAAATGCATAGGCCACATACAGCCGTGCGGCCAGCAGGGCCGGGGCTTGCAGCCAGTCGAGCAGGCGTGTCAATCTGCGCCAGGCGCGCATCACGGGGTTGTTGCAAATGCGCGCAGCGGGTGACAGACGGATCGAATGTGAGGCAGTCATGGAAGTCTCCTTGGTGGTTTTGGGGTGGTCAGGCGAGGCGCTCAATGCCACCCAGCCAGTCCTGCGTGATGGCGGCCTGCAGCCACGCCGCAAGATCGAAATCGTCGGCAACCGCGTCCAGTGCGGCATCCAGACTGGCTTGCTGTTGCAAGGCATGAAGCCAGGCGGCTTCTGCGGCGGACAGTGCCAGCACCTGCGCCTGCATCCCCGCGCGCCAGATCCACGCGGTTTCCCCCGGGGCGAGCAAGGTGCTGCGGAGCGCAGAGTCATCGACCGAAGGGTTCTGGTGCAGTTGCCACAGAGTGACCACGGGCCAGCGCGAGCGCAAAAGCTGCGAGCCGGGCGCCAGATGCAGCCGCAGCGCGGCAGGGTCCGAGTTGGCGAGCGTGTGCAGATCGTCAGCGGTGAAGCGCGCTGGCGCGGCGTATGGTGCCTGCCACATGGCCCAGTCGAGCCGGGCGCTGTCGGCCAGCCAGGGCCAGTCGCGTAAATCATCTTGTGCGTCCAGGCGTTCGGCGAATTCGGCGCCGAGTTGCGCCAGATCGCCTTGGCACGGCGGCCAGCCGTGCCAATAGCGTGCCGCCACGGTCTCGAAGGCCGCGTCTCCCAGCATTGCCAAAATGGTGGGAAACTGAGCGCGCAAAGCGGCGGTGCCGTTTGCCAACCCATTGCCGCGATAGGCTGCCAGTCCCGCGTGCCACTGGGCGCCGCTTTGTTGCAGACCGAGAACGGCGCTTGGCGCTGGCGTTGCATGTGGCCCAAACATCGCTGCGATGAAGGCCTGTTGCCGTCTCGCCTCTGCTTGCCAGGCGGCATGCGCCGGGCCGTGATCATGCGCGTGACAAAGGACGGTCATGACAGACACTCCATCGCCCCGCGCGCCGCAGACGGACTCGGAGCAATCAGCACCCGACTGCGCCGTTGCTGCGCTTCATCGAGCAGGGCTTGCGCCTGTTCGGCCTCTCCCAGCAATACGTCGAGCGCGGGTAGCGCCGTGTCCCATTCGATCAACGTCGACACCGGGCCGAAGCGGCGCAGAGCATGGGCATAGGCCATCCACACCGGCAGGGATACCACGTCGGAATGGTCGTCGATCACCAGACCCTGCTGCACACTATGCCCAGCAAGGTGAAGCTCTCCCACCAGACCTGGCGGCGCCACGGCGGCCAGTTCATCCAGCCAGTCGATCACTGTCTGCAAGGGATCGAGCGCGCCCGCGTTCATGGCGTTGACCATGAGGTTGTTCACATCGAGCAGCAGGCCACAGCCCGAGCGCCGTGCGAGTTCGGCGAAGAACTGCGGCTCGCTGAAATCACGCTCGGCGAAGTCGAGGTAGCTGCTGAGGTTTTCCACCAGGATGGGGCGGCGCAGACGCTCCTGCACCTGCAGCACGTTGCGCACGAAGATGCCGAGCGACCCCTGCGTGAAGGCGACCGGCAGCAGATCGTTGGCATGCACCACGCCGCGCTGCGCCCAGGGCGCACGGGCAAAGCTGGCGTGGTCGGACACCCGTACGGGTTCGATGCGCTCAACCAGAGCGGCCAGACGTTCGAGATGCGCGGCGTCCAGGCCGCAGGCTGAGCCCAGCGCCAGACTCACGCCATGCAGGCTCACCGCATGATCTCTCCGCACC
>JBAUTC010000093.1:0-9354 GCA_049582025.1 Thiomonas sp. | reverse complement strand
GCGCCAGGCCGCGCGGCGTGCCAACGGGCGTGTCGACTGCAACCTCAATGGCGCCGACCGGGCCATCCACCAGAAACTTGAGGGTCTGAGCCTTCATTTGCATAGGACCGGTTTACCTGGTGGCTTCAGACGCATCGGGCAGACGCAGGCGCTCGACCACCCGACCGTTCACCAGATGCGATTGCACGATCTCGTCGATGTCGCTCTGATCGACATAGGTGTACCAGACGCCTTCGGGATAGACCACGCAGACCGGCCCTTCTTCGCAGCGATCCAGGCAACCCGCGCGATTAACCCGCACGTTGCCCACACCGGTGAGGCCAAGATCCTTGACCGCCGACTTGCAATGCTCGAACGCGGCTTCGGCGCCACTGCCGGCGCAGCAGGGGCGGGAGGCTCCTGCATCGCGCTGGTTCAGACAGAAAAATATGTGATGTTTGAAGTAGTCCATGATGGAGGTGAGAAGAACTCAAGAGACATGACGCGTGGGCCTGAACGCATGCACCACAAGATAGATCAAGGCCGCAAAAGGCCACAGCCAGCTCAACCATTGCGGCAAACCATACAGCCGGATGAACATGCCCTGGCTCCAGGACTGCAGGTTCATCGCGTAATACGGGCCGGGACCGGAGAAGTTGATCCACACCAGCGCGAACAGCAGACAGAGTGCGCCTGCAGCGGCACTCCAGCGCGGCGACAGATAGGCCAGGGGGAGCCCGAGCATCAACCCCAGGACCACGCTGCGCAGAGTGGGCACAGTCGCCCACGCCAGCGCGTGTTCAGGGCCGAAACTCAGCGCGGCAGACAGGCTGACGGCAAGCAGGCCGGTGGCGGTGAGCGCAAGTGCCAGACGCAGCCGGGGCGCGCCCGGGCGCAGCAACGCGGTGAGAGCGAGAATGCAACCCGCCAGCATGGCCGCGGTGATTCCGGTCTGGCGCAGGGCACTCATCGGTGCGAAGTCGGGCAGCCTCATGCCGCTGTTCACAAACCAGGCCGACAGAATGCGCCACGCATCCGTATCGAGTGCGGGCTGCAACAGCGTGGGGCCGATCTGCCCGGTCCCGAACATCACCGCGGCAGGCCACAGCAGTGCAACCGGCCATAGCGCCAGCAGCAACAGGCCATAACCCACATTCGGGGCAAACCAGCGCTCACGCCACAGCCGCAGCACTGCGGCCACACGCAGGCGTGGCAGCAGCCACACACAGATCGCCCCGCCCAGCACGCCACCAAGGGAGTTGGTCAGCCAGTCGAGATTGGACGACACCCGCATGGGCAGAAAGGCCTGGAACGACTCCATGCAGAAGGACACCGCAGCGGCCAGCAGACTGGCCGCCATCCACGACTGCAAGCGCGGCCAGCGCGCGGGCAGGATGCGGGCGATCAGATAGCCCAGCGGCAGATAGCCCAGGACATTGATCAGCAGGTCGCTAACGGTGATGTACCGCGGCAGTGGCGCGAGCACGAAATCGAAAGGCATCAAGCCCTGCCAGCGCCACTCCGAAAACGGGTAGAGGCTGGCATAGACAATGAGCAGCACGTAGCCCGCCAGCGCATACCGCGAAAAGCGGGAAACCGGGCGCGCGACGTGCGCTGTGCGATGCGGCGTGACCATATTGCAGGAAGTGCACACCAATGGCGCACCCGGCGACAATCAGAACGGTTTGATGACGACCAGCGGAATGATGATGAACAGGATGATGGTGGGAATCTCGTTGAACCAGCGATACCACTTGTGGCTGCGCGTGTTCTGCCCCTGCTCGAACTGCCGCATGATGCGCTTGCACCAGTACTGATAACCGATGAGCAGCACGACCAGCGTGACCTTGGTGTGAATCCAGCCGTTGCCAGGTCCATGCAGGCCGATGCCGTAGTGCAGCCACAGCACCAGGCCGAGGATCAGCGCGGGCCACATCAGGATGTGCGTGAAGCGGTACAGTTTGCGGGCCATCATCAGCAGGCGCTCGCGCTCGGCGGTGCTGTCTACGGGCACCATGGCCAGGTTCACGAAGATGCGCGGCAGGTAGAACAGCCCCGCGTACCACGCGATCACGAAAATGATGTGCCAGGTCAGCACCCATTGAAATGCCATCTCGGACTCCCTTGTTCAGACAGACGCGCAGTGTAGAAGAGGCGCAAACCGGCGGGGTTGCGAGGGGACAAAAGCGCCGAAACACGCAAACGGCGGACAAAAAAATCCCCGGCTGTGCTAACCGGGGAATCAAGCCTTGAAACAAGGCCCCGCTCAGGGAGGAGAAGCGGGAGATGGCACATCAAGCCACGCACCATCTGTCTGGAAAAGATAGCATTGACAAAGGAAGGTTCCTATTTCTCACAGGCGATAGATGAAAAACTTTGTGAATATGCCCGGTTTTCCGGGCACCCGCATGCGGCGTCTGCGCCGCGATGACTTCAGCCGCAGACTGGTGCGCGAGCACCGACTGAGTCCGGACGATCTGATCTATCCCGTATTCATTCTGGACGGCGAGAAGCAGCGGCAATCCGTGGCGTCCATGCCCGGCGTCGAGCGTTTGAGCATCGACCAGCTCCTGCCCGTGGCCGAAGAATGCGTGCGCCTGGGCATCCCGGTATTGGCGCTGTTTCCGGTGATCGACCCCGCGCTCAAGACACCCGACGGACGCGAAGCCACCAATCCCGATGGCCTGGTGCCGCGTGCGGTGCAGGCGCTGAAGGCCGCGTTCCCGCAGCTCGGCGTGCTCACCGACGTGGCGCTCGACCCTTACACCTCGCACGGCCAGGACGGCCTGCTCGACGATACCGGCTACATCCTGAACGAGCCCACGGTGGAGATGCTGGTCAAGCAGGCGCTGGCGCAGGCCACGGCTGGCGTGGACATCGTTGCCCCCAGCGACATGATGGACGGGCGCATCGGCGCGGTGCGCCAGGCACTGGAGGCAGGCAATCACATCCATACCCGCATCATGGCCTACAGCGCCAAGTACGCCAGCGCCTTCTACGGCCCGTTCCGCGACGCGGTCGGATCGGCGTCCAACCTGGGCAAGGCCGACAAGAAGGTCTATCAGATGGACCCAGGCAATTCCGACGAAGCCCTGCGCGAAGTGGCACTGGACATCGCCGAAGGCGCCGACATGGTGATGGTCAAGCCCGGCATGCCGTATCTGGACATCGTGCGCCGGGTGAAGGACGAATTCCACATGCCGACCTTCGCCTATCAGGTCAGCGGCGAATACGCCATGCTCAAGGCGGCCGCGCAAAACGGCTGGCTCGACCATGACGCGGTGATGATGGAATCGCTGCTGGCGTTCAAGCGCGCAGGTGCCGATGGCATCCTCACCTATTTCGCCATCGACGCGGCACGCAAGCTGCGGCAAGTCTGAGCGCCATAAGAGTCCGCGTCCGGGATCTGCCGCTACGCCTGTTCCATTGGGCGCCGGCGGCCTGCGTTACGAACACATTCATCACCAGCCTGGTCGGCGCCAACGCCATGCAGTATCACTACTCGAAGCGGGTGCACGCTGATTGCCCTGCTGGTGTTCCGGCTGATGTGGGGCGCCGTGGGTAGCCACCATGCGCAGCTCCGGAACTTTGCCTTCGGCTCGCGCGCCGTCTGGCGCTATGCACGCGGCCACAATCCGCAAGGCAGTCTGTAGGTCATGGCGGCACTGCTCATCCTCCCATCCGGCGTGGTGCCCGCCTGGTGGCTGTCCACCTTGGGCAGCGTTTCCGGTTATTGACCGCTGACCGTGGCGGGCCAGCGACCAAGCACGTCATAGCGCCCGGTCCCCAACACCGACTGCGCCAGCACGAAGCCACGTACCGTCCAGTGCAGCGGAGCGAATGCACCCGGCGGCGTCAGCTTCTCCGTGCGCCGCCCCAGGGTGACATGCGGCGCATAGGGCCGGGCGTCGAACGGCAGGCCGCGCTGCGCCACCTGCGCGGCAAGTGCCGCACGCAGCGCAAGCAAACCCGGCGGGGGCTGAGACGGGGCGAGATGGGCGATGCCGCCATGACGCCACACGGCGGCGCGATCGAGCGTCAGATCAAAGTCGGTCCACTGGCGCGAGACGGCAGCGCCGACCTCGAGCAGTTCCGCCACGCGATGCGCGGCGACGCCCTCCATGAACAGCAGGGTCAGATGCAGCTTGGGCTCAGGCGTCGGCCGCGCGGGAGCATCCCATTTCCACAAGGCCTGATGGCGGTGGATGCGTGCGCGCTGGCCACTGCCCGGCCAGAGGGCGAAAAACAGCCGCAACGGAACCGGGCCGCCGGGCGCGTTTGCAGAAGATTGCTCAGTCATGCGGGTTGATCTGATGATGACGCAGGCTTGCGCTGTTGCTATAAGTTCAAGATGCCCCATGCTATTGAAGAAGCTCCGCCATGCCGACATCCAACCGCCGCCCCTCCCCGTCCCCTGCGCATCCGGACGCCATGCGCAGACGTCTGAATCTCGCGCTAGGCCTAGCCGCGGGCGGGCCGCCTTGGCTTGGCAACCTGTCGGCGCAGGCGGCTGTGCTGCCTGCGCTACCCCCTTACTCCCAGCCGGTCGAGGCCGGTTCACCGTTGGTCGGTCGGATTCTGCGGGCAGGCCAGCAGTTCATCTCGCCGCAGCAGGTGGTACGCGCCTGCGGGCGCGCTGCGCTGTGCATGCTGGGCGAACAGCACGACCATCCCGATCATCACGCGGTGCAGGCCTGGATCGTCCAGGTGCTGGCGCAGCACGGACAGCTTGCCGCGCTGGCGCTGGAAATGGTCGATGCAGGCGCGCGTTTCGACGGCCCGCGCAATGCGCCCGAGGCCGTGGTCCGCGCCAGGCTGCATTGGAACAATGTCGGCTGGCCCTGGACGCTCTACGCAGCGCAGGTCATGGCGGCAGTCCGCGCTGGCGTGCCGGTGGCGGGCGTGAATCTGCCGCAAGCCGGCATGCGCCCAGCCATGCAGCAGGCTAACTGGGATGGCAGCGTGCCACCCGCCGTTCGCCAGCGCATTCTTGACGACGTGGCGGAGGGCCATTGCGGCCTTCTCCCCAAGTCGCAGCTTCCCGCGATGGCACGCATCCAGTTCGCGCGCGACGACAGCATGGCGGCGCAGAGCCTGGCGCTGACGTGTCCCGGCAAAACCGTGGTGCTGCTCACCGGCAGCTTCCACGCGAATCGCACCCTGGGCATCGCACAGCATTTGGCGGCGCACGCGGCACAAATACCGCCCGGCGTACCGCGTCCAGCCCTGGTGTTCAGCCTGTTGCTGCAAGGGTTGGCGCCCGGGACGCCTGCCGAACTGCCGCAAGGCTTTGACGCCGTGTGGTTCACTCCGGGGACCCCGCCCGTGGATCACTGTGCGGAACTGCGCAAGCAGTTGCAACAACGCTGAAGCCGCTCTTCAACGCTGCCGCTGCACCGCCAGCAGGATGCCTTGCAGCAAGGCTGCAGGACTGGGTGGGCAGCCAGGCACGGTGACGTCCACCGGCAAGACGCCGGCCACACGCCCGCAGGTGGCGTAGCTCTCGCCGAAGATGCCGCCGGTGCACGCGCAGTCTCCCGCGGCGACGACCAGCTTGGGATCGGGCATGGCGTCATAGGTGCGGCGCAAGGCCAGTTCCATATGCCGCGACACCGGGCCGGTCACCAACAGCAGATCCGCATGGCGGGGACTGGCCACGAACTGGATGCCCAGCCCCTCGATGTTGTAGTAAGGATTGGACAGGGCATTGATCTCCAGCTCGCAGCCGTTGCACGACCCGGCATCGACCACGCGGACGGCCAGCGCCCGGCCAAGGATGCGCAGCAGGTCGGCCTGGATGCGCGGCATGTCCGCCGTCTGCTGCGCCAGTGGTGCAGAGGTGGCTTGCGGCGCTTCGCTGATGCGGCCCACTCGGGCGATCTGACGCAGGGTCTTCCACATGGCGGCTCAGAGATCGTGCCCTGAATAGGACAGGTTGAAGGATTTGTTGATCAGCGGAAAGTCGGGCACGATGTCGCCGATCACCGCCCACTCCAGCGCAGGCCAGTTCTGCCAGGACGGATCATGCGGATGGCAGCGGACGATACGCCCGTCCGCCCCGCCTTCCAGCGCAATGCACTGCGGTCCGCGCCAGCCCTCCACCAGTCCCAACGCCAGGCCGGGCTGCACCGCCTGCGGCCAGTCGGTCATCACCACGCCCTGCGGCAGCGAGGCTACCAGGTCGTTGCACAAGCGCAGACTGGTGAACACCTCGTCGAAGCGCACCGCCACGCGCGCGGCTACGTCGCCATCGTCCTGCTGCGCCACGTCCACACCCAGCTGCACATAAGGCGCAAACCCCGGTTGTGCGCGCAGATCGAGCGCCTGCCCGCTGGCGCGCCCAGCCAGTCCGATCAGGCCCAGCCGCGCCGCGGTCTCCGACGTCACCCGCCCGGTGGTCTTCAAACGGTCTTGCAAACCCTCGTGCTGATCGAGAATGTCCTTGAGCCGCAGCACTTCGCCGTGCAGCAGCACGCCCTGACTGTGCAGCGTGGCGATCGCCGCTGCGTTCAAGTCCACTGCCACGCCGCCGGGCTGGACCGCATCCATCGGGTAGCGCGCGCCAAACACCTGCGCGTTGCACCGCAGCACGTCTTCCTTCAGACGGCCGAACTGCGCCAGCGCAAAGCCGAAACCGCCGTCGTTGGCGATGGCACCGATGTCGCCGAGATGATTGGCCAACCGCTCGCGCTCCAGCAACAGCGCGCGCAGGTGCAATGCGCGGGGCGGTGGCAGCACCCCGGCCAGACTCTCGCACGCCATGCAGTAGGCCCACGCATTGGCCACGGCACTGTCGCCGCACAGCCGCGCCGCCAGCCGCACGCCGTCCTGAAGGCGCATGCCCTCGAAGCGCCGTTCCACGCCTTTGTGGGTGAAGCCGAGCCGCTCTTCCAGCCGCAGCACTTTTTCACCGACAACGGAAAAGCGGAATTGCCCCGGCTCGATCACCCCGGCATGCACCGGACCGACCGGCACTTCATGCACGCCATCGCCATCGACTGCGACAAAGGCATAGCTTTCCGCCTCGGGCTGGCCGCAAGGGCCGGACGGCAAGGCCGCATTGCGCCGCAGCGGATGGACATCGGCAGGCCAGGCAGCGTGTCTCAGCCAGGGGCGCACATCCATACCCAGAGCCTGCACGCCCAACAGATCGCGTAGACCGCGCTGCAAGCGCTCGGCAACCGGAAACTCGGCATGCAGCCCCGGATAGTGCGTCGCCCCGGCAGCCAGATCGAGCTGCGCCAGTGTCAACCCTGCCGTCTCCAGCCAGCAGGCGTAGAGCGTGGTGGTGCCGGGCTGATCCGACGCACCGTCCTTGCCCCATAAGGCCAGCAGGCGCGCGCCGCGCGTGTGCGCCGATTGCGCCAGCGCAGACCAGCCTTGCGCATCAACGCGGTGGTGCGCAAGGGGGAGAATGGAGCAACGGGCTTGCATGGGTCAACCGCCGATCATCGAAGCCGCCGTGTGCCACCACGACACCAGGAACTGCGGCATCCACAGCCCGAGCATCAGCACCAGCGCCAGATGCAAGAACACCGGCGCCATGTCCGGCGCATGGGAAAGGGTGCGCAAGGTGCTGCGGCCAAACACCATGCCCTGCGCTCGCAGGAACAGCGCGCCGAACGCCACACCCAGACCCACGAGCAGGATGGGTGTTGCCCAGGGCTGCTGCTGCATCGCCGTGGTGAGAATGAGAAGCTCGCTGGCGAATATGCTGAACGGCGGCATGCCGGCAATCGCCAGCACGCCCATCATCATGCCCCAGCCCAGCGCAGGCGACTGCTCGCGCAGCCCTTGGATATCCTCGATGCGTTGGCTGTGCGCTTTTTGTGTGGCATGTCCGGTGGTGTAGAAGATGGCGCTCTTGGTCAGCGCGTGGCCTGTCATGTGCAGCAATGCGGCGAAATTGGCCACCGGCCCGCCCATGCCGAAGGCAAAGGTGATGATGCCCATATGCTCGATGGACGAATACGCGAACATGCGTTTCACGTCCTTCTGCCGCCACAGCAGGAAGGCGCCGACGAGCACGGACAACAGGCCGAAGACCATGAGCATCTGCCCCGGCCAGGCCGCGTGCAGGCTACCTTCGACCAGCACCTTGCAGCGCATCACCGCATACAGGGCGACATTGAGCAACAGGCCGGACAGCACGGCCGACACCGGAGTCGGCCCTTCGGCGTGTGCATCGGGCAGCCAGCTATGCAGCGGCACGAGGCCCACCTTGGTGCCATAGCCCACCAGCAGAAAGACAAAGGCGATGCCGATGATGCCCGGCTCCAAACGGCCCTTGACCGCATCGAGATGCGTCCACAGCAGCGCGCTCATGCCTTCGTGGCCCAGGACCCGCTCGGCGGCGAAATACAGCAGAACCGTGCCAAACAGCGCCAACGCAATACCCACGCCGCAGAGGATGAAGTATTTCCACGCCGCCTCCAGGCTGGCCTTGGTGCGGTAGAGCGACACCAGCAGCACGGTGGTCAGCGTGGCCGCCTCCATCGCCACCCAGAGAATGCCCAGATTGTTGGTGGTCAACGCCAGTAGCATGGTGAACATGAATGCCTGATACATGCTGTGATAGAGCCGCAGCCGCGCCGCACTCAGCCGGCCGCGGTCTTGCTCGATCCGCATATAGGGGCGCGAAAATGCTGCCGTGGTCATGCCGACGAAGGCGGTCAGCACCACCAGAAACACGTTGAACGGATCGATGAAAAACTGATTGGCGAACAGCTGCATCGGCCCCTGCGCGATGATGCGCGCGGTCAGCACGCAGGCTGCGACGAACGTAGCCGCGCTGACCCCAAGGTTGACCTTCGGCGCAAAGTCGCGCTGTCCGACAAAGGCCAGCGCCAGGGCACCGAGCAGGGGAATGGCGAGGACGAGCAGGAGTTCCATTCAGTCCTCTTTGTGCGTTTCCATCTGCTGCAGGTCGAGACTGTCGAATTGCTCGCGGATCTGGAAAAAGAAGATGCCCAGGATGAACACGCCCACCAGCACGTCCAGGCCGATGCCCAGTTCCACCACCATCGGCATGCCCTGAGTGGCGCTGGTGGCAGCAAACAGCAGGCCGTTTTCCATCGCCAGAAACCCCACCACCTGCGCGATGGCCTTGCGCCGCACGATCATCATCAGGAAGGCCAGCAGCACCAGTGCCAGCGCGATCCCCAGCGTGCCGCGCATCGCCTCGCCAGCGAACTGCGAGATGGGCTGCGCCAGCACGAAGGAAAAGATCACCAGCACGATGCCGATGATCTGCAGCGTGGGGATGTTCACCAGGGTTTCAATGTCCCATTCGGCATGCAGGCGGCGGATGAGTTTGTGCAACACAAAGGGCAGCACAATGACCTTGAGCAGCAGGGTGAGCGCGGCGGACTGATA
>JBAUTC010000092.1:0-7173 GCA_049582025.1 Thiomonas sp. | reverse complement strand
CTTTAGCGGACATCTGCGCGACAGGCCCTCAAGCCCGCCGCCCCTGCCACCCCGCAAGTTGTCATTAACTCGGTGGCAGTGCCATCCATTCTATGCTGGCCGCCGCAGCGCGGCACTTCGTAACATGGCACCCTTTGCACTTCAGGGAAATCATGCTGCTTCGCGTCGTCCGCTGGCTGTCGGTCTTGCCTCTGGGCCTGCTTCAGGCTCTCGGGGCGGCGCTCGGCTTGCTGGTGTACGCGGCATCTGGGCCCTACCGACACCGCCTGCGCGCCAATCTGGAGCTGGCGGGATACGACCCGACTGTGCTGGCGCGCAAGGCCGCAGCGCAGGCCGGGCGCATGGTGGGGGAATTACCCGCCGTGTGGTTTCGCAACGGAACCATGGCGCCGGTCCACAAGGTACAGGTCATCGGCAAGGAGCATGTCGACGCCGCGCACGCGCAAGGTCATGGCGTGCTTTACCTCACACCGCACCTGGGCTGTTTCGAAGTGTCAGCTCAGGCCGCCTCGCTCTGGGGGCCCATTACCGTGATGTATCGCCCGCCGCGCAAGGCCGCGCTGGTTCCCCTGTCGCTGGCTTCGCGCCAGCGCCACAACCTCGCCACGGCGCCAGCCAATCTGGCCGGAGTGCGGCAACTGCTGCGCGCCCTGCGCGCCGGGGAGGCCGTTGGACTGTTGCCTGATCAGGCGCCCGCCCAGGGCGAAGGCGTGTGGGCCAATTTTTTTGGACGCCCCGCCTACACCATGACCCTGCCCGCCCGGCTGGTGCAACTGGGCAACGCCCGCATCATTCTGGCCTCCGCGCTGCGCCTGCCCGGTGGGCGCGGCTACACCCTCACGCTGGAGCCCTTCCCGGAGGAACTGGACGCGGCGCCGCAACGCGCCGCCGCACAGATCAACCACGCCCTGGAAACGCTGGTCCGCCGCTGCCCGGAACAATATCTCTGGGGCTACAACCGCTACAAACGCCCTTCCGGCGCGCCTGAAGCGCCAGAGCAAACCAGCGCAGAGGCGACATCATGAAAGCCCTGCTCGCCCGTCTGAGCATTGCTCTGATCTGGCTGCTGCACCTGTTGCCCTACCCGCTGCTGGCCGCGCTGGGCACGGCGGTCGGGTGGTTGCTGTGGCCGCTGGCCGGATCGCGCAGACGCATCACCCTGCGGAATCTGCAACTGTGCTTTCCCGAATGGAGTCCGGCGCAGCAGCGTGCCGTGGCGCGCCAGCACTTTGCCTTTGTCGCCCGGGCCTTTCTGGAGCGCGGCGTGCTCTGGTACGCCAGCCCACGGCGTTTGCGGCGCTTGCTGCACATCGACGGCGCGGTCAGCGAAGCGATGGATGGGAATCAGAACACCCTGCTGCTGGGCTTTCACTTCGAGGGACTGGACGCTGGCTGGACCGCGCTCAGCCTGCTCGCGCCTCGCCCGGTCTCGGGCATGTACACGCCGCAAAAAAACAAGGTACTCGACGATTGGGTGGTGGCGCGGCGCAGCCGTTTTCATACCGCCGCCATCGTCTCGCGGCACGACGGTGCTGCGGGCATGTTGCGGCAACTGCGCACAGGGGTACCGTTCTACACCCTGCCCGACATGGATTTTGGCGAGCGCAGCTCTCGCTTCATTCCGTTTTTCGGCGTGCCCGCGGCGACGCTGGACGTCGCCCCGCGGCTGGCGGCATCGGCCAAGGCGCGGGTGTACCCGGTGGTCACCCGCATCCTCCCGGGAGCGCGTGGCTATGGCATCACCGTGGAGCCGGCGTGGGCCGACTTTCCGACGCTGGAGAACGGCAAGCCCAGCGATATCGACGCCGATCTGCGGCGCATGAACCGCTTCATCGAGGACCAGGTGCGCACCATGCCCGCGCAATACCATTGGGTGCACAAGCGTTTCAAAACCCGGCCCGAGGGCGCGCCCTCGGTGTATTGAACCCACCCCGAAAACCTCCGCTACGCTTGATTCTGCCTTTAAGGGGTCAAAGAAACTCTTGGGGAAACCCGGCGAGTTTTTGAGTGCAGCAACAGACGACATTTCCATGCAACTTGCGTTCACCAAAATGCACGGCGCGGGTAACGACTTCGTCGTGCTCGACGCCACCGGCGCAGCCGTCGACCTCAGCGCAGCACAACTGCGCCTGCTGGCCGACCGGCACTTTGGCGTGGGCGCAGACCAGATCCTGGTGGTCGAACCCGCACCCTCAGTCGACGTGGATTTCCGCTACCGCATCTTCAACGCGGATGGCGGTGAAGTGGAACAGTGCGGCAACGGCGCACGCTGCTTCGTCGCCTACGTCCACCGCAAGGAACTCACCAGCAAACGCCGCATTCGGGTGCAAACCCTCTCGGGCATCATCGAACCCGAACTGCAGCCTGACGGCCGCGTCACCGTGGACATGGGCGCGCCCATCTTCGACCTGCAGCAGGTGCCGTTCGACGCCAGCGGGCTGGAGTCGCAACCCGCCGGGAACTGGGCGCAATGGCCGCTGGAGGTGGACAGCGCAACCGACTGGGTCAGCGTGCTCTCCATGGGTAATCCCCACGCAGTGCAGCGGGTAGACGATGTGGAAACCGCGCCCGTCCATCGCCACGGACCGCTGATCGAACACCACCCCCGCTTTCCGCGCCGGGTCAACGCCGGATTCATGCAGATCGTCGATGCCGGTCACATCCGGCTTCGCGTCTGGGAACGCGGCGCCGGCGAAACCCTGGCCTGCGGCACCGGCGCCTGCGCCGCAGTCATCGCCGGACTGCGCCACGGCTGGCTGCAAGGCGCGGTCGATGTGCAGACTCGCGGCGGCATGCTGACCATTGCCTGGAACGGCCCTGGCCAGGCTGTGCACATGACCGGACCCGCCGCTTTTGTTTTTGACGGCACGATCGACCTTCCCGATCTGCCCTGAATCTGGAGAACACCATGGAACTGAGCGAACACGATCTGGCCGCCTACCTTGCCGCCAACCCCGAATTTTTCGAGCGTCACGCCGAACTGCTCACCACCGTGCAGCTGCAAAGCCCGCACGGCAACCGGGCCATTTCGCTGCAAGAGCGCCAGATGGAAATGCTGCGCGACAAGATGCGCACCCTCGAACACCGCCTGGCCGCGATGATGCGCAACGCCGTGGACAACGAAACCCTGGCAGGCAAACTGCTGCTGTGGGCGCGCGACGTCATGCTGGCGCAACAGGAATCGCCAGCGCAGCTGCCGAAGACGTTGCAGGAGGCGCTGAAATCGGGCTTCGACTTGCCAATGGCCACGCTCAAGCTCTGGCCGGTGCGCGACGAATTCGCAGCGCTCGATTTCGCCACCGGCGTGAGCGACGATGCCAAGACCTTCGCAGCCAGTCTGGCCGCGCCTTTCGTCGGCCCCAATCCGGGATTCGAAGCCGCCCACTGGCTGACCGACGCGCAGATGGCGCAATCACTTGCGCTCATTCCCCTGGAAAACCCGCACACGAGCATGTGCATGGGACTGCTGGTGCTGGCGTCCCCTGACACCCAGCGCTTCACCGCCGATATGGGGACAGACTTCCTCACCCTTATCAGCCAGCTCTCCAGCGCTGCGCTCGTGGGGCTGCTCGCGCGTTAAGCGGCAGCAGAACGCAGGCCCTGCCATGTCCACGCCCCAACCGCCTGCGCCCGGCCACGCCGCCTTGCGCGCGCTGGCGGCGGACTATCTCGCCCATGCGCAGACCGAACGCCGACTGGCAGCGGGCACCTTGACCAATTACCGGCGCGACCTCGACGATTTTTTGCAGCGCGCCGAGGCCTTGGGCGCGGTACAGATCGAATCCGCCCACGTTCGCCGTTGGGCCGCGCAATTGCATGCCGCGGGCATGACCCCGCGCGCCATTGCCTCCCGGCTGTCGGCCTGGCGCAATTTTTTTCGCTGGATGGGTCGACACGGCCATGTCGCAGCCAACCCGGTGCAGGACGTGCGCGCGCCCAAGGCGGCCAAACCCCTGCCCAAGGCGCTGTCGGTCGATCAGGCCGTGGCCCTGGCCGCCTATGCACCCAGCGCACCCGCGTCAGCAGACACACGCGTGCGCCGCGGCGAGCCCTTCGCAGTACGCAGCGCCCGCACCCATGCCATTGCCGAACTGCTGTACTCCAGCGGCCTGCGCGTGTCCGAACTCACCGGGCTGGACGTGCGCGCCAGCGGCGCGGCGCGCGGATGGATCGACTGGGACGCCGCAGAAGCCACCGTCACAGGGAAAGGCAACAAACGCCGCGGCGTGCCCATCGGCCAGCCGGCGATGCAAGCGCTGCGGCAATGGCTGGAACATCGCCCCGCCCTCCTCCGCCCAGACACACACGCCGAGGCTCAGACCGCGCTCTTTCTCGGCGCGCGCGGTGGACGCATCACCCCGCAGCGCGTGTGGCTGGACTTGCGCGACCATGCCAAGGCGGCCGGGCTGGACGCGCGCGTGCATCCACACATGCTTCGCCACTCATTCGCCTCGCATGTGCTGCAATCCAGCGGCGATTTGCGCGCGGTGCAAGAATTGCTCGGTCATTCCAGTATTTCCACCACGCAGGTCTATACCCGCCTGGACTTTCAACATCTGGCCAAGGTTTATGACGCAGCGCACCCCCGCGCACGCAAAAAGCCCTGAGCTCGCCTTGCACCTTCCATGAAAACCATCCGTCTGCACCCCGGCAAGGATCGTTCCTTGCTGCGCCGCCACCCCTGGGTGTTCGCCAGTTCCATCGCACGTGGCAGCGCCGACAGCGGCGAGACGGTCCGCGTGGAATCGCATGAGGGCCAGTTTCTCGCCTGGGCGGCGTTCAGTCCGGCCTCGCAGATTCGCCTGCGCGCCTGGAGCTTCGACGTCGCGCAGCGCATCGACGCTGCCTTCTTCACAGAACGACTGCGTGCGGCCATCGCGCGTCGCCGCGCACTCGGACTCGATCTCGGCGCCTGCCGTCTGGTGCATGGCGAAAGCGATGGACTGCCCGGCTGCATCCTCGACCGCTACGCCGACATTGTGGTGCTGCAAGCGGGCAGTGCAGGCATCGAACGCTGGAAACCCGCGATTCTCGGCGCCTTGCAATCCCTCCTGCCCGATGTGCGGATCTACGAGCGCTCCGACGCCGCGCTGCGCGAACGCGAGAATCTGCCCGCAGCCACGGGCTGGCTCAAGGGCGAGGGCGGCACCGAGGTGGAGATTGTCGAAAACGGCCTGCGCCTGCATGTCGATGTCGCCACCGGTCACAAGACCGGCTTCTACCTCGACCAACGAGATGCCCGCGCGCGCTTTGCCGAATTGGTGCGCACGCACGACCTGAAGCGCGTGCTGAACTGCTTCAGCTACACCGGCGGCTTCACCCTGGCGGCGCTGGCCGGCGGAGCGCAGCAAGTGATCTCGGTCGATTCGTCGGCGCCCGCGCTGGAGCGCGCAGCAAGTCATGTGGCGCTCAACGGATTTGACGCGACGCGTGCTCAATTCCTCGATGCCGACGTCAACGCCACCCTGCGCCGCCTGCGCGAAGATAGCGCCCAATTCGACGCCATCGTGCTGGACCCTCCCAAAGTCGCTGCCAGTCCGCAGCAGGTCGAACGCGCCGCCCGCGCCTACAAAGACATCAACCGCCTGGCCTTCCACCTGCTGCCGCCCGGCGGCTGGCTGTTCACCTTTTCCTGCTCGGGAGGCATCAGCCCCGAGCTGTTCCAGAAAATCGTCGCGGGAGCAGCGCTCGACGCCGGAGCCGACGCGCAGATCGTCGCCCGCACCGGCGCGGGACCCGACCATCCGCTGAGTCTGCATTTCCCGGAAGGTGACTATCTCAAGGGCCTGCTGCTGCGCAAGAATTGATTTTTCGCTGATCGCCCCTATTTCAGAGCGTTCTCACAAAAGGAATCCCATCATGTCCTCCCTCATTCCCGCCACCATCCTCACCGGCTTTCTCGGCAGCGGCAAGACCACTCTGCTCAAGCGTGTGCTCAGCGAGGCGCATGGGTCCAAGATCGCGGTGATCGAAAACGAGTTCGGCGAGGAAAACATCGACAGCGAAATCCTGGTGCGCGAAGCCGGGGAGCAGATCGTGCAGATGTCCAACGGCTGCATCTGCTGCACCATCCGCGACGACCTGCGGGCAACACTCGCCGACCTCGCGCTCAAGCGCCGCAAAGGCGAGATCGTGTTCGACCGGGTGATCATCGAGACCACAGGCGTCGCCGATCCCGGCCCGGTGGCACAGACTTTTTTCATGGATGACGAAGTGGCCAGCCAGTACATGCTTGACGCCATCCTCACCCTGGTCGACGCCAAGCACGCCGACCAACAACTCGACACCCGCCAGGAGGCACGCCGCCAGGTGGGCTTTGCCGACCAGATATTCATCAGCAAGTCCGATCTGGTGAGCCAGGACGAACTCACCGCGCTGCAGCACCGCCTCGGGCACATGAACCCGCGCGCCAAGCAGAGCGTGGTGCATTTCGGCGAAGTGCCGCTGGCGCTGGTACTCGATCTCAAGGGGTTCAACCTCAACGCCAAACTCGACATCGACCCCGACTTTCTCAAGGCCGATGGTCACGAACATGACCACCATGATCATCATGACCACGAACATGGCGAGCACTGCAACCACCCGCACCACCACCATCACGACGATGACGTGAAGTCCTTCGTCTACCGTGCCGACAAGCCCTTCGACCCGGCCAAGCTGGAAGACTTTCTCGGCGCCATCGTGCAGGTTTACGGCCCGCGCATGCTGCGCTATAAAGGCGTGCTAAATATGCAGGGTATCGACCGCAAGGTGGTGTTCCAGGGCGTGCATCAACTCATGGGCAGCGACCTGGCCGCCCCTTGGGGACCGCAGGAGCAGCGACAAAGCAAGATGGTGTTCATCGGCATCGACCTGCCGCGTGACATCCTCGAACAGGGCCTGCAGCAATGCGTCGTCGCGTGACAGAGTTGCCTTGTCGCGTGAAATGAATAGAATCGGGCGGTTTTGGCTGTGACCAGCCTCGCCGGACCGGGCCGCGTCGTCCAGTGCTGCGGCATTTGCCGACGGTTTCAGAGAGGGTGTCTGGTTGGTTTCATGCGATTTTTCTGCTGCGGGTGCTCTCGCGCAGAAAAATTGCACAGCGGCAACACAGGCGGCGATTTGCCGTCGGATGGGAAAGTTCGGGAGGATTTTCGTGGTTAAGTCGCCTCAAAAAGCGGTCGCAGCGTCGGA
>JBAUTC010000091.1:0-10548 GCA_049582025.1 Thiomonas sp. | reverse complement strand
GCCTTGGTCGACGCGATGAGGAACTTGCGCGGGTCGAATTCCTTCGGGTTCTCCACCAGGAACTTGCGTACCGCCCCGGTCGAGGCCATGCGCAGGTCGGTGTCGATGTTGACCTTGCGCACGCCGTGTTTGATGCCTTCGACGATTTCTTCGACAGGCACGCCATACGTCTCGCCCATGTCGCCGCCGTAGGAGTTGATGATCTTGAGCCACTCCTGCGGCACCGAGGAGGAGCCGTGCATCACCAGGTGGGTGTTGGGGATGCGGGCGTGGATTTCCTTGATGCGGCCGATGGCCAGGATGTCGCCGGTGGGAGGACGGGTGAACTTGTAGGCGCCGTGGCTGGTGCCGATGGCAATCGCCAGGGCATCGACCTGGGTCTTTTTCACGAAGTCGGCGGCTTCTTCCGGATCGGTCAGCAGTTGGCTGTGATCCAGCGTGCCTTCGGCGCCGATGCCGTCTTCTTCACCCGCCATGCCGGTTTCAAGCGAACCGAGGCAGCCGAGTTCACCTTCCACGGAAACGCCGCAGGAGTGGGACATTTCCACGGTGCGGCGAGTGACTTCGACGTTGTACTCGTAGGTGGTGGGTGTCTTGCCGTCCGTGCCCAGCGAGCCATCCATCATCACCGAGGAAAAGCCGAGCTGGATGGAGCGCTGGCACACGCCGGGGCTGGTGCCGTGGTCCTGGTGCATGACGACCGGGATGTGCGGCCACTCTTCCACCGCCGCCTCGATGAGGTGGCGCAGAAAGGGAGCGCCAGCGTATTTGCGGGCACCGGCCGAGGCCTGCAGGATGACCGGCGAGTTGGTCTCGTCGGCGGCTTCCATGATGGCACGCACCTGCTCGAGGTTGTTGACGTTGAAGGCGGGAACGCCGTAGGAATGCTCGGCCGCGTGGTCGAGCAGTTGACGCAGGGAAATCAGGGCCATGACGGTCTCCTCAGAAAAATGAAACGAAATTCAGCGGGTTCTCAGGACAAGGGCAACTTGGCGCGCTGCTGCAGAATCTCGAAAGCCGGTAGCTGCTTGCCTTCGAGCACTTCGAGGAAGGCGCCGCCGCCGGTGGAGATGTAGCCGATCTTGTCGGTGATGTCGTACTTGGCGATCGCCGCCAGGGTGTCACCGCCGCCGGCAATGGAGAACGCCGGGCTGTCTGCAATGGCCGTCGCCAGCGTCTTGGTGCCATTCGCAAAGGCATCGAACTCGAACACGCCCACCGGGCCGTTCCAGACGATGGTGCCAGCGGTCTTGAGCTTGGCGGCCAGCTTGGCGGCCGTCTTCGGGCCGATGTCGAGGATGAGGTCGTCCGCGGCCACGTCCTTGGCGTCCTTGATGGTCGCTTCGGCGGTGGCGCTGAACTCCTTGGCGACCACCACGTCTTCAGGGATGGGCACTTCCGCGCCGCGCGCCTTCATCTTGGCCATGACCTTGCGCGCTTCGTCCTGCAGATCAGGCTCTGCCAGACTCTTGCCGATGGGCAGGCCTTCGGCCAGCATGAAGGTGTTGGCGATGCCACCGCCAACGATCAGGCCATCGACCTTGTCGGCCAGACTTTGCAGAATCGTGAGTTTGGTGGACACCTTGGAGCCGGCAACGATGGCCACCAGCGGGCGCGCCGGGTTGGCCAATGCGCGGTTGATGGCGTCGATCTCCGCCGCGAGCAAGGGGCCGGCGCAGGCGATCGGCGCGTATTTGGCAATGCCGTAGGTCGTGGCCTCGGCGCGGTGCGCGGTGCCGAAGGCGTCGTTCACGTAGATGTCGGCGAGCTTGGCGATTTTTTGCGCCAGCGCGTCGTCATTCTTTTTCTCGCCCTTGTTGACCCGCGCGTTCTCGAGCATGACCACGTCGCCGGGACGCACGTCGAAACCGCCGTCCACCCAGTTGGCCTGCAGCCTGACGGGCAGGCCCAGCAGTTCACTCATGCGCTTGGCCACGGGGGCCAGCGAATCCTCGGGCTTGAATTCGCCTTCGGTGGGACGGCCCAGGTGCGAAGTGATCATTACCCCAGCGCCCGCGTCCAGCGCCATCTTCACCGCAGGCACGGAGGCGCGCACGCGGGTGTCTTCCGTGATCTCGCCCTGTTCATTGAGCGGCACGTTCAGGTCGGCACGGATGAACACGCGCTTGTCCTGGGCGAAGCCACGCTTGCACACTTCTTCAAAAGTCAGCACTTGCATTTTCTCTCCTCGGTTCTACTTCCGGCAGGCATGTTGGCATGCCCGCCGTGGAACGACATCAGTTGCTGGCAACGTGCTTGACGAAGCGCATCATGTTGCAGGTGTAGCCATACTCGTTGTCGTACCAGGACACCACCTTGACGAAGGTGGGGTCGAGGGCGATGCCGGCCTTGGCGTCGAACACGGATGGCGTCGGGCTGCCGCGGAAATCAGTGGAAACCACCGCGTCCTCGGTGTAACCCAGCACGCCCTTGAGCGGGCCTTCGGAGGCGGCCTTCATCGCCGCGCAGATTTCTTCATAGCTGGCGGGCTTGTTCAGCTCGGCGGTCAGGTCGACCACGGACACGTCGGGAGTCGGCACGCGGAAGGACATGCCGGTGAGCTTTTTGTTCAGCTCGGGAATGACCTTGCCCACGGCCTTGGCGGCGCCGGTGCTGGAGGGGATGATGTTGTCCATGATGCCGCGCCCGCCGCGCCAGTCCTTGGCGGACGGGCCGTCCACGGTCTTCTGCGTGGCGGTGGCGGCATGAACCGTGCTCATCAGACCGCGCTTGATGCCAAAGCTGTCGTTGAGCACCTTGGCCACGGGAGCCAGGCAGTTGGTGGTGCAGGAGGCGGCGGAGACAATCTTCTCGCCTGCATACTTGGTGTGGTTCACGCCGTACACGAACATCGGAGTGTCGTCCTTGGACGGGGCGGATTGCACCACCTTCTTGGCTCCGGCGTCGATGTGTTTCTGGCAGGTGTCGAGGGTCAGGAAGAAGCCGGTGGATTCAACCACGACGTCGGCTTGCACCGCGTCCCACTTCAGGTTGGCGGGGTCGCGCTCGGCGGTCAGCCGGATCGTCTTGCCATTGACCACCAGGTTGTTGCCTTCCACGCCCACGGTCCCGTTGAAGCGGCCATGCACCGAGTCGTACTGCAGCATGTAGGCGAGGTAGTCGGGCTCGAGCAGGTCGTTGATGGCAACGATCTCCAGGTCCTTGAACTCGGCTTCCTGCGACACGGCACGGAACACCATGCGGCCGATACGGCCAAAGCCATTGATTGCAACGCGGGTCGTCATGAGAAATCTCCTGAATGAAAGTTGAGAATGGAAATGGGTTGTCTGTGGGATGCTTCAGTCGGGCGCGCTCAGGCGGCGGGGTGCAAGTCTGCGGCCTGCACCGCTTCGGCCACGGCAGCCACCGTGGGGATGACGCGATCGGGCGCGGCCAGGGCGATGGACTTGCCGTGGTTGTAGCCATAGGGCACCGCCCATACCGGAACACCAGCGGCACGCGCCGTGGCGACGTCGATTTCCGAGTCGCCCACGAACAGAGCGCGATCGGCACGCACCTTGAAGGCATCGAGACAATAGCGTACAGGCAGCGGATCGGGCTTCTTGGCTTCGAGCGTATCGCCCGCCACCACCATGTCGAAATAGTGGCGGATGCCGTGCACCATCAGCACCGTGCTGGCAAAGCGCTGCTCTTTATTGGTGACCAGAGCGATGCGCACTTGCGCAGCCCGCAGGGCGCGCAAGGTGTCGAGTACGTCAGGGTAGAGACGGCTGCGCTGTCCTGTGCGCACGGCATAGAACTCGGCAAAGCGCGGCATCAGGATGTCGAGTGTTCCGGCTCGACGCACCGATTCCTCCTCCAGGCCCGTGGCGTGGGCATAGGCGTGCAGCATCAGCTCGCGCGTGCCATGGCCGATCCAGGCGCGGATCAGGTGTTCGGAAACCTCTGGCAGCTGCTGGTCGCGCAGCAGGTCGTTGACCGCATCGGTGATTTCCGGCGCGGTCTCCACCAGCGTCCCGTCGAGGTCGAACATCACCAGATCGAGCATGGCTTGCGTCATCCTTTGCGATCAGGTGGCCTGCAGCACGGACTTCGCCACCGCGACGGCGTGTTCTGCGGTGACCTTGAAGTGCTGGTAAAGCTGCGGCGCAGGCGCAGACTCGCCAAAGGTCGCTATGCCAACCACCCCGCCATTCAGGCCGACGTATTTGTGCCAGAAATCGGGATGCGCGGCTTCGATGGCGACTCGCGGCACGCCAACCGGCAGCACAGCGTTGCGGTAGGCCGCGTCCTGGCGGTCGAAGGCGTTGGTGCAGGGCATGGAGACCACACGTGTAGCCACGCCGGAATCGGCCAGCATGCCTTGCGCCTTGAGGGCGATTTCCACTTCGGAGCCGGTGGCGATCAGCACCAGTTGCGGCTTGCCGCCTTCGGCATCGGCCAGCACATAGCCGCCGCGCGAGATGTGCCGCTCCGCGTCGTCCGGATGCTGGCTGGACAACAGGTTCTGGCGCGACAGCAGCAGCGCGCTAGGACCGTGCTTGCGCTCGATGGCGTGCTTCCAGGCAACCGCGGTTTCAAGCACGTCCGCCGGGCGCCACACATCCAGATTGGGGATGAGGCGCAGGCTGGATGGCTGCTCGATGGGCTGGTGCGTCGGACCGTCCTCGCCCAGGCCGATGGAATCGTGCGAGAACACGTGGATCACGCGTTGTTTCATCAGCGCGCTCATGCGCACGCCGTTGCGTGAGTAGTCGGAGAACATGAGGAAGGTGCCGCCATAGGGCAGGAAGCCGCCATGCAGCGCCATGCCGTTCATCATGGCGGCCATGCCAAACTCGCGCACGCCGTAGGACAGGTAGTTGAAGGCTGTGCCGGGCGCGGCTTTCTCGAACGTGTGCGAAGCCTTGACTGCGGTGAGGTTGGAGCCGGTCAGGTCGGCCGAACCTCCGAACAGGCCGGGCAGCGCCGGCACCAGGGTTTCGAGGGCGATCTGCGAGGACTTGCGGGTGGCCGTGGCGGCCGAGATTTCGCGCGCCTTGGAGTACAGGGTCTGCACGGTTTCGCCCCAGCTTGCGGGCAGGTCGCCAGCCATGCGGCGCTTCAATTCAGCGGCCAGCTCCGGGTGCGCCTTTTCGTAAGCGGCGAAGCGCTCGTTCCAGTCGGCTTCGACCTTGGCGCCGTGGAATTTCGCATCCCACGCCTGGTAGACATCCGCGGGGATTTCAAACGGGCCATATTCCCAGCCCAGCGCCTTGCGTGTGGCGTCGGCCTCGGCCTGGCCCAGCGCGGCGCCATGCACATCGTGCGTGCCAGCCTTGTTGGGCGCGCCCCAGCCGATGGTGGTGCGGCAGATGATGAGGGTGGGCTTGTCGCTCGTCTTGGCAGCGGCGGTAGCCTTCTCCACGGCGGTGGCGTCATGACCGTCAATCGGGCCGATGACGTTCCAGCCATAGGCTTGGAAGCGCAATGCGGTGTTGTCGGAGAACCAGTGCTCGACGTGGCCGTCGATGGAAATGCCATTGTCGTCGTAATAGGCGATGAGCTTGTTCAGCTTGAGGGTGCCGGCCAGCGAACAGACTTCGTGGCTGATGCCTTCCATCAGGCAGCCGTCGCCCAGAAACACGTAGGTGTGGTGGTCGACAATGTCATGGCCCGGCTGGTTGAACTGCGCAGCCAGCACTTTTTCAGCCAGCGCCATGCCCACGCCGTTGGCGATGCCCTGGCCCAGCGGGCCGGTGGTGGTTTCCACGCCCGGGGTGTAGCCGACTTCGGGGTGACCCGGGGTCTTGCTGTGCATCTGGCGGAAACGCTTGAGTTCTTCGATCGGCAGGTCGTAGCCGGTGAGGTGCAGCAGGGCATAGATCAGCATCGAGCCGTGACCATTGGACAGCACGAAGCGGTCACGGTTGGCCCAGTGCGGATTGGCCGGGTTGTGATGCATGTGGTTGCGCCACAGCACTTCGGCGATGTCGGCCATGCCCATGGGCGCGCCGGGGTGACCGGATTTGGCGGCCTCCACAGCGTCGATGGCAAGGAAGCGGATGGCATTGGCCAGGCGGCGGCGTTGTTGGGTATCGAGTTGCATGGTGGTCATGGTGCAAGTTGCCAGGTTTAGCCGGCGCGGCGCTTGAGGTCCATCAAGCGCAGGATCATGGGGGTGAAAATCAGTTGCATCGCAATGCCCATTTTGCCGCCTGGCACAACCAGGGTGTTGGGCCGGCTCATCCACGAGTCGTGGAGCATGGACAGCAGGTAGGGGAAATCGATGCCCTTCGGATTCGCGAAGCGGATGACCACCATGCTTTCGTCCAGCGTGGGGATGTCGTTGGCGATGAAGGGGTTGGAGGTGTCAACCGTGGGCACGCGTTGGAAGTTGACATGGGTGCGCGAGAACTGCGGCGCGATGTGATGCACGTAATCGGGCATGCGGCGCAGGATAGTGTCCATCACCGCCTCTTGCGAATAGCCGCGCTGGATCTGGTCGCGGTGCAGCTTCTGGATCCACTCCAGGTTGATGATGGGCACCACGCCCACCAGCAGGTCCACCTGCTGGGACACGTCGATGGTGCCATCGGAATACCCGCCATGCAGCCCTTCATAGAACATCAGGTCGGACCCTGCCTTGATGTCCTTCCAGTCGGTGAAGTTGCCCGGCTCGACGCCGAATTCGGCAGCCTCGCCGGCGTCGTGGATGTACTTGCGCACCTTGCCGCCGCCGGTCTCGCCATAGGTCCGGAACACAGACTCCAGTTCGGCCAGCAGATTGGCATCCGGGCCGAAGTGGCTGAAATGGCGATTGCCTGCGGCTTCCTGCTTTTTCATTTGCTCGCGCATTTCCATGCGATTGAACGCATGAAACGAATCGCCTTCGACGATTTGCGCGGTGAGCTGTTCACGGCGAAAAATGTGCTGGAAACTGCGCATCACCGTAGTGGTGCCGGCGCCCGACGATCCGGTGATGGCAATGATGGGATGTTTGACAGACATGGTGCGAGCCTCTTTTCAATACACGGAAATCAATACATGCAGCGCCCGGCTAGATGCGGGTCGCCACCAGGGTTGATCAGGCGCGAAGCACAACCGCCGCTGCCAGGTCTGCGCCGCTTCAGCACAACCCGAAGCGCGCGGCACGGGCGGCCGCGCCGGTCATCAGGTGCCGGCTTCGTCGCGGTACAGCGAACGCTCTTTGAACAGCGGTGATTCAAAGGCCTTGTCTTCGCCCCGATCGTACTCGGCGTGATAACGCTCCAGACGCTCGATTTCGTTCTTGGAACCCAGCATCACCGGTACGCGCTGATGCAGCGAGGTTGGCTGCACCTCAAGAATACGCCCGCGCCCCGTGGATGCCGCGCCGCCCGCCTGCTCGATGATGAAGCCGATGGGGTTGGCTTCGTACATCAGGCGCAGGCGTCCGGGCTTGCTCGGATCTTTGGCGTCCTTGGGGTACATGAAGATGCCGCCGCGCATGAGGATGCGGTGCACATCAGCCACCATGGAGGCAATCCAGCGGGTGTTGAAGTCGCGCTCGCGGATGCCGGTCTTGCCCGCCTTGCACTCGGCCACGTAGCGCTGCACCGGGGGCTCCCAGAAGCGCTCGTTGCTGGTGTTGATGGCGAATTCGCTGGTGTCTGCCGGAATCTGCAGATGCGGATGGGTGAGGATGAAGTTGCCGATTTCGCGGTCGAGGGTGAAGCCGTGCGTCCCCTTGCCAACGGTCAGCACCAGCATGGTGGAGGGGCCGTAGATGGCATAGCCGGCGGCAACCTGTTCCACGCCAGGGCGCAGAAAGTCGGTCACTGTGGGATCGCCAATCTTGGTGTGGCGCAGCACCGAAAAAATGGTGCCGACCGAGACGTTGACATCCGTATTGCTTGATCCGTCGAGCGGATCAAAAATGAGCAGATACGGACCACGCTCGTACGCTTTGGGCAGTTCGTAGGGGTCGTCCATCTCTTCGGAGGCCATGCCGGCCACCAGACCACCCCATTCGCACGCCTGGATCATGGCGTCATTGGAGAGCACGTCGAGCTTTTTCTGCACTTCGCCCTGTACGTTCTGGGTGTCGAGCGCGCCAAGGTAGCCGCCGAGCGCTCCCTTGGAGGTCATGGCCGAAATCGCCTTGACCGCAGCGGTCACGTCCACCAGCAATGCGGCCAGATCGGCCTGATCGTCGGTGCCGTGCAATTGCTCGATGAGGAATTTTGAGACTGTGGTGCGACCCGACTGCATTGTGTGGCTCCCAATGGTTAAAGGCCTCGGCCAACAGGCACACCTCCGCAGAACACACGCAGGCGAAGCCGCTGGCGCGAGGCCCGATGACTTTTTGAAACAACCTGTCGCTCTTTAAAAATGCACAAGTCGCTTCAAAAAGCCCGCAGCCCCAAAACGGAGACTCGCATGAATAGACTTCATTGGCTGCGGTAAAAGCTCCTGAAGAAGAACTTCGGAGCCCGTTCACAAACGGTTGGTGGTCGGCGGCCCTCAGGGGCAGAGACACGACCAGCCAGTGCGGACAAATATAAGCCCCTCGTTGAATTAAGGTAAATTCATTTTTTATTGTTATGTAGTTAATCTTTTCTGATGAAGAACGTCACCTTGCGCCAGCTCCGGGTTTTCAATGCCGCAGCGCGCCACCTCAACTTCGGCAAGGCCGCCCGTGAAATGCACCTCACTCCGCCCGCGGTGTCGATGCAGATCCGCGAGCTGGAGTCTCAGGTGGGTCTGCCGTTGTTCGAGCGCCAGGGCAAATCGGTCAGCCTGACGGTGACGGGGGAATATCTGCTGGTGTATGTGCGCAAGATCCTCGCCACGCTCAAGGACGCCGATGACGCGCTGGCGCGGTTCCGCGGCATCGAGGCCGGCCGACTGACGGTGGGCATGGTGAGCACGGCGAAGTATTTCGTGCCGCGTCTGCTGGCGCAATTCCGGAACGAGTATCCGCATGTGGAGGTCCGGCTGTCTGTCGGCAACCGCGAGCAGCTGGTCTCGCAACTGCAGAACAGCGAGGTCGACCTGGCGGTGATGGGGCGGCCGCCGCGCGACATGGCGACACGCGCGGAGCCATTTGCCGCACACCCGCTGGGCATCATCGCCGCGCCGGGGCATCCGCTGCTCGCTGGCGATGTGATGCCGGCCGAGGCGCTGAGTCAGTTCGGCTTCATCATCCGCGAACCGGGCTCAGGCACGCGCTCGGCGTTCGAGGAATATCAGCGCCAGTTCCACCTTGACCTGCCCACGATCACCGAGATGGACAGCAACGAGACCATCAAACAGGCGGTGATGGCAGGCATGGGGGTGAGTTTCCTGTCGCTGCACACCATTGGCCTGGAATTGCGCAGCGGCCTGCTGGCCGTGGCACCCGTCGAGGGGCTGCCGCTGGTGCGGCGCTGGTATGTGGTCAACAGCTTGTCAAAACTGCTCTCGCCAGCGGCGGAGACTTTCCGCTATTTCATCCTGGAGCATGGCGAAACCTTCCTCGCCGAAAACTTTGGCGCGCTGCAGCCCCTGCCGATCGAGCACCCTGCGGCCATGGCCGCAGCGGTGGCAGGCAGCAAGGCGGGACCGTCTCAGGCGGTCAAGCGGCGCAAAGCCACATCGAACTGACGATAGAGCTCGGACGCGCGGTTCACGCTGTAGTCCAGATCGCGCAACAGGCCGTCCTTCAGTCCATAGACGCAGGCGTGCACGGTCACGTTCTGCCCTCGCGTCCAGGCATCTTGCAGGATGGTGGTGCGGCAGATGTTGCGCGCCTGCTCCAGGGCATTGAGCTCGCATAGCCGGTCGTAGCGCGCAAGCGGATCGCGCACGGCATCAAGCTGTACCGAGTGGCTGTCCATGACTTCGCGCACGTGGCCCAGCCAGTTGTCGGCCAGACCCACGCGGCGGCCTTCCAGCACCGTCTTGATGCCGGAGCAGTTGTAGTGTCCCACCACCAGCACATGCTCGACCTGGAGGATGTCCACCGCGAATTGCAGTGTGGACAGGGCGTTGAGGTCGGACTGCGGCACCACGTTGGCCACGTTGCGATGCACGAACACCTCGCCCGGCGCGAGATTGATGACCTCGTTGGCGGGCACCCGCGAGTCGGAGCAGCCGATCCAGAAGTATTTCGGCGTCTGTTGCCGGGCCAGTCGCTCAAACAGCGTCGGGTCGGTGCGGTGCACCGACTCGACCCAGGCGCGGTTGTTGTCGAAAAGCAGGCGGTAAGCGGGATTGTCAAGAGCGGTCGTCATGGTGTCGATTGTCCAGATGGGTGAGTTGCACGAGGGCGGCCAGAGGCGCGGTATCCGCCCGCAATACGCGTGGGCCGAGGGAGGCGGGAACGAAGCCTGCTGCGCGCGCCATGGTCTCTTCTTCGGCATTCAGCCCGCCTTCGGGTCCGGAGAGGACGCAGGCGGATTGGCCGGCCATCAAGCCGGGAAGTTGCGCTGTGGACTCCGCCTTCGGACTGAGCAAAAGCCGCGCCGTCGACGCTTGCAGATCGCCCAGCCAATCAGCCAGATTGCGGATGGGAGCGATCACCGGCAGGCGGTTGCGGCCGCATTGTTCGCAGGCCGCAACCGCGATGCCCTGCCAGTGCTCCAC
>JBAUTC010000090.1:0-2100 GCA_049582025.1 Thiomonas sp. | reverse complement strand
CGCCTCGGTCTTGAGCCGCGCTGCATAGTCCATGGCCTGATCGTGGTCGTGAATCGAGCATGGCCCGACCACGACCACCAGCCGGTCATCCTGCCCCTGCAAGGCTGCGGCTATGGCCGCACGGCTGTGCTCCACCACGCCTTCCACTTCTTCAGTGACCGGCAGTTCCTCCAGCAAGAGCGCGGGCGACACCAGCGCCCGCACCGCCTTGATACGGGTGTCATCAATGCGCGTGGTGTCCAGCGTGGCGTCTTGCGCGCCGGCTTCGTGGTCGCGGGTGGAGTCGTCGATACGGGGCATCTCAGTTCTCAGCAAAAATTGGGTCGATTCAACGAGGAGCCGCCTGGAACAAGACGGATGGCGATTTTGGAGGTGCCAAGCCCTTCTTCAACGCGATGGCTCGCGATTGATGACGTGCGATGACATTGATGCCCGGCGCCGTAGATTTTCTTGGCAGGACTCGGGCCTTGTCGATCAATGGAAGCAGGGAGGATCGAAGTCCTCCCGCTGCGATCGAACATCGTCAGGCATCCGGTTGCGGGTTGCGCAGGCGGATGTGCAACTCCTTCAACTGCTTTTCGTCCACCGGACTGGGGGCGTTGGTCAGCAGGCACTGGGCGCGCTGGGTCTTGGGGAAGGCGATCACGTCACGGATGCTCTGGGCGCCGGTCATCATGGTGACGATGCGATCGAGGCCGAAGGCGATGCCGCCATGCGGGGGCGCTCCGTACTGCAGCGCATCGAGCAGGAAGCCGAACTTGGCGCGGGCTTCGTCTGGCGCGATGCGCAGGGCGGAGAACACCTTGCTCTGCACCTCGGCGCGGTGAATGCGCACCGAGCCGCCGCCGATTTCCCAGCCGTTGAGCACCATGTCGTAGGCCTTGGCGATGCATTTCTCCGGAGCGCTGTCCATGAGTTCCTCGTGGCCGTCTTTGGGCGCGGTGAAGGGGTGATGCACCGCAGCCCAGCGCTGGTTGTCCTCGTCGAACTCGAACATGGGGAAATCGACCACCCACAGCGGCTTCCACACGTCATTGAACAGGCCGTGGCCCTTGCCGAAGTCGCTGTGGCCGATTTTCACGCGCAGCGCGCCGATGGCGTCATTGACGATCTTTTCCTTGTCGGCGCCGAAGAACAGCAGGTCGCCGCTCTGCGCGCCGCTGCGCTCGAGAATGGCGGTGATCGCGGCGTCATGCAGGTTCTTGACGATGGGTGACTGCAGGCCGTCGCGTCCCTTGCTGACGTCGTTGACCTTGATCCACGCCAGTCCCTTGGCGCCGTAGATCTTGACGAACTCGGTGTAGGCATCGATCTCGCTGCGGGACATCTCGCCGCCGCCGGGCACGCGCAGAGCGACGACGCGCCCGCCGGGGGTGGTGGCCGGGCTGGAGAACACCTTGAAGTCCACGTCGCCCATGACGTCGGTGAGTTCGGTGAACTCCATGGTCACTCGCAGGTCGGGCTTGTCCGAGCCGAAGCGGGCCATGGCTTCGGCGTAGGTCATCACCGGATAGGGGTTGGCCAGCTCGACGCCGAGCACATCTTTGAAAACGCCGCGGATCATGGTCTCGAACAGGTCACGGATTTCCTGCTCGCCGAGAAACGAGGTCTCGCAGTCGATCTGTGTGAACTCGGGCTGGCGGTCGGCGCGCAGGTCTTCGTCGCGGAAGCACTTGGTGATCTGGTAGTAGCGGTCGAAGCCCGAGACCATGAGCATCTGCTTGAACAGCTGCGGGCTTTGCGGCAAGGCGAAAAATTCGCCGTCATGCACCCGGCTGGGCACCAGATAGTCGCGCGCGCCTTCGGGCGTGCTTTTGGTGAGCATGGGGGTTTCGATATCGATGAAACCCTGTGCGTCGAGGAAGCGGCGCACGGCCATGGCCACGCGGTAGCGCAGCTTGAGGTTGTGCTGCATCTGCGGACGGCGCAGATCGAGCACGCGGTGGGTGAGGCGCGTGGTTTCGGAGAGGTTGTCGTCGTCGAGCTGGAAGGGCGGCGTGACCGAGGCGTTGAGCACCGTGATGTCGTGGCACAGCACTTCGATCCTGCCCGATGTCATGCCCTCGTTTTCGGTGCCAGCCGGGCGCGGTCGCACCAGGC
>JBAUTC010000089.1:0-1837 GCA_049582025.1 Thiomonas sp. | reverse complement strand
TGTCGGCGCGCCCTTCCAGCGGGATGCTGCCTTCGAGCATGCAGATCACGCGGTCGGCAAACTGCAGCGCGCGTCCCAGGTCCTGCTCGACGAGCACGATGGTGGTCTTCGCCTTCACCAGACTCTGCAGTGATTCGTAGACCTGCTCCACCGCAAGCGGCGACAGGCCCAGCGAGATTTCGTCGAGCAGCAGCACGCGTGGATTGGTCATCAGCGCACGGGCGATGGACGTTGCCTGTTGTTGTCCGCCCGAAAGCTGGCCGGCGAGTGAGCGAAGCTTGGGGCGCAGCTGTGGAAAGGCGTCGAGCACCGTTTCGAGATTCCAGGGGCCGGGACGTGCATTCGTGGCGGCGACTCGAAGGTTGTCCTCGACCGTCATGCCGCCGAACAGCCGCCTGCCCTCGGGGACCATGGCGATGCCGAGCTGCACACGTCGCGCCGGGCGCAGCCTGGTGACGTCGGCGCCTTCGAAGACGATGCGTCCGGCGTGCGGCTTGTGCACGCCGGCGATGGTGCGCAGCAAGGTGGTCTTTCCCGCACCGTTGGCGCCGACCAGGGCGAGGATGTCGCCTTCGTCGCAATGGAAGGAGATGTCGCGCACGGCGCGCAGCAGACCATAGCGCGCGTCGAGCGACTCGACTGTCAGCAGACTCATGGCATGCTCCCGAGATAGGCGGCAATCACCGCGGGATCCTGCATGACGGCCTTGGGCTCGCCTTCGCACAGCACCGCGCCCGATTCCATGCAGACCAGTCGGGTGACAACCTGAAGCAGCACGTGAACCATATGTTCGATCCAGACGATGGTGGTGCCGCGTCCCAGCACCTCGCGGATGATCTCGACCAGTTGCAGTGCCTCTCCATCGGTGAGGCCGCCGCCGATCTCATCGAGCAGAAGCACCTTGGGTCGGGTTGCCAGCGCGCGCGCCATCTCGAGGCGCTTGCGGTCGAGCAGCCCCAGGGTGTCGGCCCGCCGGTTGGCCAGTGGCAGCATGGCGCAGAGCTCCAGCGCATCAAGGCACAGCTCGTTCGCGGCCTGCCCTTTGCAGTTGGCGCCAATCTCCGCGGCGACGTGCAGGTTCTCGAACACCGTCATGCCGCCGAATGGACGGGGGACCTGATGCGACCTCGCGATACCAAGCTTGCAGCGCCCGGGTGCACCAAGCCCCGTGACATCCTGTCCGTCGTAATGAACGCTGCCAGCACTCGGTGGCAAGGCGCCGGTCAGCACGTTGAACAGTGTGGTCTTGCCCGCGCCGTTCGGGCCGACAACGCCGACGGCCTCGCCGGCGAAGACCTGAAAGTCGACGTTGTGCAGCACGGTCAGCGCGCCGAAGCGCTTGCCGATGCCGGCCGCCGCGAGGATCGGAGCGGGGCCGTCAGCGGCGAGTGATCGGGCATCCGAGGCGGACGGGCTGCCAACGCTTTTCATGCCCTCAGGCGTAGGGACGAAGCTTTGCCTGGATTGGAACGTTGGTGTCGCAAGCATGTTCAATGGTGATGAGGTCGAGTTTGAATCGGCTTCCGGGTTTGGCCTTCACCCACTGTGCGCCGATGATGGGAGACGTGGCCACGTTTGGCACCGGGCCCTTGGGGAAGTTGATGCGGCCCACCGTCGTCACAACGTCGAGCACGCTCATGGCCTTGGCGAGCGCTGCCTTGTCCTTGGGGGCGCCGCAGTTCTTCAGCGCGGCGAAGCCGGCATCGATCAGCGACATGGAGGCGCCGAGCTGCTGTGTCCATTCCTTGCTGGTGGCGGTCTCGTATGCAGCGGTGAGCTGCTTCGAATTCATCCCGGTGACTGGCGAGGTATAGGGAAACACCGGCGACCAGTACGC
>JBAUTC010000088.1:0-8277 GCA_049582025.1 Thiomonas sp. | reverse complement strand
AAATCGAGGATGAGAATTTTGTCGTGCATAAAAACAAGCGCCGGCGCGAAGCCGGCGTGTTGGAGGAACGTCAGTCGACGTGATAGTTCGGTGCTTCCTGCGTGATCTGCACATCGTGGACATGGCTTTCCCGCATGCCAGCCGCACTGATCTGCACAAACTCGGCCTTGCCGCGCATCGCTTCAATCGTGTGGCAGCCGCAATAGCCCATGGACGAGCGCACGCCACCCACCAACTGGTAGATGATGGCGACCAGCGGACCTTTGTGCGGCACGCGGCCCTCGATGCCTTCGGGGACGAACTTCTCGTTGCCCGAAGCAGAAGACGTCTCTGCTCCATCCTGAAAGTAGCGATCTGCGGAGCCCGCCTTCATCGCCCCGATGGAGCCCATGCCGCGATATGCCTTGTATGCACGCCCCTGATAAAGGATCGCCTCGCCTGGCGCCTCCTCGGTGCCGGCAAACATGCTGCCCATCATGACCGTGGACGCGCCTGCGGCAATGGCCTTGGCGACATCGCCGGAATACCGAATGCCGCCGTCTGCGATCAACGGCACGCCACATCCCTCCAGCGCCTTGGCCACGTTGGCAATGGCGGTGATCTGCGGCACGCCGACGCCGGCGATGATGCGAGTGGTGCAGATCGAACCCGGGCCAATGCCCACTTTCACACCGTCTGCCCCGGCGTCGACCAAGGCCAGGGCCGCAGCGCCAGTGGCGATATTGCCACCGACCACTTCAATCTGTGGAAAATTGCGTTTGACCCAACGCACGCGGTCAATCACACCGTGGCTATGGCCGTGCGCGGTATCGACCACAATGACGTCGACTCCGGCATTGGCCAGCGCCTCGACGCGTTCTTCCGTGCCCTCGCCCACCCCGACCGCCGCGCCAGCGCGGAGCTTGCCTTGCGGGTCGCGAGCGGCATTCGGCCGCTCAGTGGCTTTCTGAATGTCCTTGACCGTCATCAGGCCGCGCAACTCGAACTCCGCGTTGACCACCAGCACGCGTTCCAGACGGTGCTGATGCATCAAGGCCTTGGCCTGTTCAAGCGGCGCGCCCTCTGGCACTGTGACCAGGCGCTCGCGCGGGGTCATGATGTCGCGCACCGGGGTGTCCAGACGGGTTTCGAAGCGCAGATCGCGATTGGTGACAATCCCGACCACCTTGCCGTTCTCGATCACCGGGAACCCGGAAATGCCGTGCTGGCGCGAGAGCTGAATCACATCGCGCACCTTAACGATGGGCGAGATGGTGATGGGATCGCGCAGCACCCCGGACTCGAACCGCTTCACCCGCGCCACTTCGGTGGCCTGAGCCTTGGCACTGAGGTTTTTGTGGATGATGCCGATGCCCCCCTCCTGCGCCATGGCAATGGCCAGGCGAGATTCAGTCACCGTGTCCATTGCGGCAGACACCAGGGGGATGTTGAGGGAAATATTGCGAGTCAGGCGAGTCGCAAGGTTGGTGTCTCTGGGTAACACCTGGGAATATGCGGGGACCAACAACACATCGTCGAAAGTCAGCGCTTTTCCTACAAGACGCATAGATGCCTCCGTGCAAAAGGAAATTATAGGGGCGGGCGGGCGCATCGGCTTCTGCGCGGGCAAAACAATGCGGACTGCCATGCGAAGGCGCTAAGCTTGCGGCATGTCTTCAGGATGACATCACCATGCGCCAATTCATGCAATCTGCAGTTTCTCGTTCCCCCGTCTTTCTTGGAGCAGCCTTGGTCCTGCTGCTCTCCCAAGCCGCCCAAGCCGCGCAGTGGAAATGGCTCGACGCCCAGGGCGTGGTGCATTACAGCGACTTGCCCCCTCCCGCAACAGTGCCCGCACGCAACGTTTTGCAGCGCCCCACGCAGGCGAGTACGCAGACACCAGTCGCGGCAACGAGCGCCTCTCAAGCCTCCACGCCTGCAAGCGCGAAGCAGCAACAGGCAGCAAGCGAATTAGAGAAAAAAATCGCCGAGAAGAAAAAAACAGAGCAGGCTGCGCAAGATCAGGCCAAATTGCAGCAACAGCAGGCGCTGGCGCTGCAGAACCAGCAAAACTGTTTGCAGGCACAGAAACAGCTTCAGCTGCTCGACAGCGGACAACGCATGGTGCAAATCGACGCCCAAGGCCAGCGCGCCATCATGGATGACGCCCAGCGTGCGGCAGAACGCGCCCGCATCGCCGGACTCATCTCGCAGTACTGCCGCTGAACCGCTCGATCAGATTTTCCAGCGCTCGGCCAGCTTGGCCGGACGCAGCACGTCATACTCTTCAAACGGCTGGTGAATCCACGGACTCGTGGGCAGCATGTCCACGTAGTACTCGGGCAGATAGGTGGAGATACCTTTCACCCAGATCACGGCGCTGCGCAAATCGGTGATTTTTCCGCTGCCCTTGCGCAGGTGGTTTTCGACCGCATTGAGGGTTTCGCCTGAGTCGGCCAGATCATCGACCAGCAGCACGCGACCTTCAAGCTCGCCACGCGGCAGGGTGATGTAGCGAGCGATATCCAGGCGCCCCTGCACTGTCCCCGCACTTTCGCGGTACGAACTGGTGGACATGATCGCCAGGGGCTTGTTGAAAATGCGCGACAGAATGTCGCCGGGCCGCACTCCGCCTCGGGCCAGACACAAAATCTGATCGAACTCCCAGCCCGAAGCATGCACCTTGAGTGCGAGTTTTTCGATCAGGGCGTGGTACTCGTCCCAGGAAACATAGAGATGCTTTCCGTCCTCGCTGAGCATGGCCGAACCTTTGTGAACGTGTTGGAAATCGAATTGTGCCTAGAACGGTGATCCGCGCTCAAGCCTGAAACGGATGCCGCAGCACAATGGTGTGCTCGCGGTCTGGTCCGGTGGACACCATGTCGATCGGCGCGCCGATCAATTCGCCCACTCGCTGCAGATAACCGCGCGCATTGGCCGGGAGTTGATCCCAAGTAGTGAGGCCCTTGGTGCTTTGCGTCCAACCGGGAAAATCTTCGTAGATCGGCTCGCAGCGCTCGATTTCGTCAGCGTCCAGCGGCAACACATCCCGCCGGGCACCGTCGAGCACATAGCCCACGCAGGCGCGGATGGTCGGGAGGTCGTCGAGCACGTCAAGTTTGGTGATGCACAACCCGGACACGCCATTGATGATGACCGCGCGCTTGAGCGCGGCCACGTCCAGCCAGCCACAACGCCGCGCCCGCCCGGTGACGGTGCCGAACTCCTGCCCGATGCTGGAAAGATGATGTCCAACGCTGCCCTGTTGATCGGTCGGCAATTCCGTGGGAAAGGGGCCGCTGCCCACCCGAGTGGTATAGGCCTTGGTAATGCCCAGCACATAGTGCAGCATGCCAGGGCCCACGCCCGAGCCTGCCGCTGCCGTTCCGGCCACGCAGTTGCTCGAGGTCACGAACGGATAGGTGCCGTGGTCAATGTCGAGCAGTGAGCCTTGCGCGCCTTCGAACAACAGCCGGTCACCCCGCAGATGCGCCTGGTGAATGCCATATCCCACATCGGCCAGCAAAGGCAGCACCTGCTCGGCAGATTTGAGGAGTTGATCGAGAACCTGCGCGCCATCGACCGTGTCTGTGTGCAGATAGTTCTTGAGCACGAAATTGTGCAGGTCGAGCACTTCAGCGAGCTTTGCCTCCAACCGCCGCGGATGTTTGAGGTCCTGCAGACGGATGGCGCGACGCGCAACCTTGTCTTCGTAGGCAGGGCCGATGCCCTTGCCGGTGGTGCCGATCTTGCCACTGCCTTCATTTTCTCGACGCACTTCGCGTGCTTTGTCGAGAGCGACATGCGTCGGCAGGACAACCGGACAGGACTCACTGATGTGCAGACGCGAACGCACGTCCACCCCCGCCGTTTCGAGACGCCCGATTTCGAGCAGCAGATGTTGCGGATCGACCACCACGCCATTGCCTACATAACAGGCCACGCCCGCGCGCATCACGCCGGAAGGAATGAGTTGCAGCGCGGTCTTCTGGCCGTTGATCACCAGAGTATGACCCGCGTTGTGACCGCCCTGAAAGCGCACCACGCCCTGCGCATGGTCGGTCAGCCAATCGACGACCTTGCCCTTGCCTTCATCCCCCCATTGGGTACCCACGACCACAACATGACGACCAGTATTCACGCGTATGTTCTTTCAGTAATCAGTCATTCAACAATCGGTAGGACGCAACTCAGGCCAAGTCTTCGACCTGCCATGCGCCGTTGCGCAGAACCAGTGTGCGGTGGAAAGCGGTGGCCGCCCGCGCCTGATCAGGGGGCAATTGCACCACGGTTTCACCTCGACGTCGCAAATCGGCGACGATTTGCGACAAACCCGGCGCCCCCGACCACTCAGCAAGAATGGCAGCGCGGGTCTGCGGAGCCGCGGCAAAACCAGCAACTTCGCGCAAGTCCATGGAGAACCCCGTGGCCGCGCGCGGCCTGCCGAAGCTCGCGCCAACCTCGTCGTAACGCCCACCGCGCGCCACCGCATTGGCATAGCCCGGCGCATACACGCTGAAAATCACGCCGCTGTGATAGCGGTAGCCGCGCATATCGGCCAAGTCGATCTGCACTTGCACACCCTGCTGCTGATGGTGCCGCGCGAGAGCGGACAAATCGTCCAGTGACTGAAGGATCAGCGCATGCCGGGGCAAAACACGCCGTGCGTCTTGCAACACATCCGCATCGCCATACAACTCGGGCAAGGCGAGGATGGCCTCGCGTTGCGCCGCGGCGCAATCGCGTGTCAGCAGGCGGAGCTCCCCCACGTCCTTGTTCGCGAGCGCGTCCAGAATGGCTTCCATGGCCTGCGGCCCGAGCAGCAGACCCGACAGCGCGCCGCGCACAATGCGGTTGTCCGCGAGGTCAAGCGCGGCGTGGTCCACGCCGGCAAGGCGCAAACAGGCCATGGCGAGCTGCTGGACCTCAAGGTCGGCTTCCAGTCCTGGGTGCCCATAGAGCTCGACGCCAAATTGCAGGATTTCGCGGCTAGCATGCACCCCTTCCGGGTGGGTGCGGACCGCACTGCCGCAATAGCAGACGCGCGTCACGCCATTCTGGTTCAGCAGATGCGAATCAATCCGGGCGGCCTGCGGCGTCATGTCGGCACGCAAACCCAGCGCACGCCCGGAAATTTGATCCACCAGTTTGAAGGTCTGCAGATCGAGATCTTGCCCCGTGCCTGACAGCAACGAATCCACAAACTCCAGCAAGGGCGGCATGACCAAGGCATAACCGTAACCCCGCGCGGCGTCCAGACAGGCGCGACGCAGGTGCTCGATAACCGCGGCTTCTCGCGGCAGCACATCGGAAAAGTATTCGGGAAGAAGCCAATTGCTCATAAAACGCGCAAAAAAGCGGCGCGGCCATCCGCGCCAACCTCTCAGCTTACTTGAGGAAAACTATCAGGAGAAGGCCAGCGGCCACCGCGATCAATCCGACAAACCGGAGCTGGCCGTCCGTCAGCGCCAGGATTTGGCGGAACAAGTCGCGCCATTGACGCGGGCTGAGCAAGGGCATCAGACCTTCGATGACCAGAACCATACCCAAGGCGAGAAGCAACGAGCCCAGCATATCCGTGCTTGCTCCTGAGGCCGTACCAAATCGGCGGAAGACTCAGGAGAATGCCTTATTTGGTCGACTTCGCCGTGCTGCCTCCAGGACTGCGGAAGAACTGGAAGAACTGACTGTTCGGATCGAGAACCAGCACGTCGGACTTGTTGTTGAAGCTGGCGCGATACGCCTCCAGGCTACGGTAGAACTCGGCGAACTTCGGATTCTGGCCGAAGGATTTGGCGAAGATCGACGACGCCTGGGCATCACCCTGACCCTTGATGGTCTGCGCCTTGCTGTAGGCCTGCGAGATTACGATTTCACGCTGCTTGTCGGCTTCGGCGCGAATCTTCTCGGCCTCCGCGTAACCGGTCGAGCGCAGTTCGTTAGCAACGCGCTGGCGCTCTGCTTCCATGCGGCGATACACCGACTGGGTAATGGCAGCGACAAAGTCCACGCGCGTCAGACGCATATCGACGATTTGAATGCCGGTTCCCTTGATGTCCTTGGCGATGCCAGCCTGCACGTCCTGCATGACCTGATCACGCTGCGACGCCAGCACCTGCCGCACCGTGCGCCGGGTGATCTGCTCGTTCAACGCCGCCTTGACGATCTGCGCGAGACGATCGCCGGCGCGACGTTGATCGCCACCGTAGCTGCGGATGAATTCGGTCGGGTTGGTGATGCGCCACTTCAAATACCAGTCCACCACCACGTTCTTTTTCTCGGCGGTGATGAACCGGTCGGTATCCGGGCTCTGCAGAGTCAGGATTCGTTTATCGAGAAACACGACGTTTTCAAACGGTGCAGGAATCTTGAAGTACAAGCCGGGCTCACTGATCACACGCTTGATCTGCCCGAGGCCGAACACAGCAGCGAACTGCCGCTGATCGACCACGAACAGACTCGACGACAACACCAGGATGGCAACGACCAGGGCCACAAGAGCAAGAATGATTTTGTTCATCGCTCAGCCCTCACTGGAAGTTGCGCTCGCGCAGCGAATCACGCGAGGTTCTTGAGTTGGAGGGCGCAGTACCGTCAGTGGACGCTGCAGCGCTGTCCACTGACGAGGGCGAGGCGCCGACGGAGGCCGCAGGCAAGGTCGGCACAGCGGCCGGAGCGGAAGGCGTCGTCAGGGCGGGCGTCGACGGCTTTGCTGCGGATTGCTGCAACAGCTTGTCCAGCGGCATGTAGAGCAGGTTATTGTTGTTGCGCGAATCCACCATGACCTTGGATACGCTGGAAAGAATGTTTTGCATTGTTTGGAGATACATCCGCTCGCGAGTGACTTGCGGCGCCTTTTCATATTGCTGCAGGATCTGGTCGAAGCGCGAGGTGTCACCCTGAGCCTGGGCGACAACTTGCGCCTTGTAGGCCTCAGCATCCTGGATCAGGCGCGACGCCGTGCCCTGTGCGCGTGGCACGACGTTATTGGCGTAGGCCTCCGCCTCGTTCTTCAGGCGCTCGCGGTCCTGCCCCGCCTTGACCGAGTCATCGAACGCGGCCTGCACCTGCTCCGGCGGCTGCACGTTCTGCAGCGTGACGGTGGTGGTGATGATGCCGGTCTTGTAGCGGTCAAGGATTTTCTGCGTGAGCAATTGCACATCGGTGGCCACCTGCTCGCGACCCTCGTAGAGCACATAGTCGAGGGACTTGTTGCCCACAACCTCACGCACGGCTGTCTCCGCAGCCTGCGATACCGCATCATCCGGGCTACGGTTGTTGTAGAGATAGTCGACCACGTTGTCGATGCGGTATTGCACGGCAAAACGCACGTCGACAATGTTCTCATCCTCGGTCAGCATGGCGGATTCGGGCAGCCCAGTGGCCTTCACCTCCCCCCCGCGCCCGATCTCAACCGAGCGCACTTGCGAGACATTGACGATTTCATCTGCCTCGAAGGGATATGGCAACCGCCAGTGAAAACCGGCATCGGTGATGTAAGCCAGTTTGCCGAAGCGGGTCACCGCTCCCTGCTGTCCTTCCTGCACGATGAAAAAGCCCGAAGACAACCAGCCGAGCACTCCGATCAGGATCAGGATGACGACGCCCACCCCCATCCCCTTGGGGGAGGGATACAGATCCGGGCGTTGCGGAGGAGTACCGCTGCCATTTCCGCCCCCACGCTTCTTACCGAACATACCGTTGAGCTTGCGGTTGAAGTCGCGCCAGAGTTCATCGAGATCCGGCGGTCCGCCGCCAGGGCGACGATCCGGATCCTGATTGTTGTTGCTCTGATTGCCGTTTCCGCCTTCATCCTTGCCCCAACGCGGATCGTTGAGATTGAACAAGCGCGAAAGCGACCCTGCGCCCCACCAGGAGCGAGGGCGCGGTGATGTCTGCGCGGCGGGCGTTGCCCGCAAAAAATGGGAAGAAGTCATGCGGGAATATGAGTAGTGTCCGACAAAGCTGAAGCAGTCGACTGAAAACGAGGATCAGCCAGAACGGCCTCAAGCAGCGCATTCTTGAGGGATGCAACACCCGTGCCCGTAAGGGCGCTGACGGCAAAACGGGGCATGCTAGCACGCGCCTCGATGCTCTCAGATTCAGTGTGATTGTTTGTAACAAGAAGGTTCAGTGGCAACAGATCAGCCTTGTTGTAAATCAAGAATTGCGGAATGCCATCCGCGCCGATTTCGGCCAACACGGACTGCACCTCGTCCATCTGCTCACGCAACATCGGCGAGCTGGCATCGACCACATGCAGCAACAAATCTGCCTGCAACGTGTCTTCGAGCGTCG